>NZ_JFAO01000023.1:0-62828 GCF_006408945.1 Bifidobacterium sp. UTBIF-78 | reverse complement strand
GATAATCCTCGATTCCGTGACCAGCTGGACCAGCGAATTCGGCGCGCCGGCCGGGCAGGATGCAGATCTCGGTGCTTGGTGTCTGCATGAAAGCCGCTTCGACTGGCTGGCCGAAGGCCGGTGGCAAACCCAGTCCGTACGTGGCCTGCTGCCGAAATTCAGTCAGGAGATCACCGCAGTGGACCCCCGTCAGGAGTATGCGAAGATTTCCACGGGCACCTGGTCCACCGGCATGGCAGCACCGCTGGGCGTATTGGAATCCGAGCGTTTCGGCCTGACTTGGTTGTTCCAGATCGAGCACAATGGTGCATGGCGTTGGGAGATCCACGACGACACCACGGACGGCGGCGTGGCGCTCTCCGGTCCGACCAGCGAGAACCATTCCTGGGAGCATGTGCTCCAGCCTGGCGCATCTTTCACCACGGTGCCGGCATCCTTCGCACTCGCTCACACCTTTGACGAGACGATTGCCGCGGTGACCGACTACCGGCGTGCGTTCCGCCTGCCGCATCGGGACAATGAGCGCCCGAGCGTGGTGTTCAACGACTACATGAACACGATCTACGGCGATCCGACCACCGCCAAGGAGCTGCCGTTGATCAAGGCCGCCGCCGAAGTGGGCGTCCAGATCTTCGTCATCGACTGCGGTTGGTACGACGACACCGGCAACTGGTGGCCGTCGGTGGGCGAGTGGATGCCCTCGAAAACCCGTTTTCCGGGCGAGAAGGGCATCGTCGAGGTCATCGATGCGATTCGCGAGCAGGGTATGATTCCCGGCATTTGGCTTGAGCCCGAGGTCATCGGTGTGGAGTCGCCCATGGCCGCCAAACTGCCTGACTCCGCATTCTTCCAGCGTCACGGCCAGCGTGTGCGGGAGCAGGACCGTTACCTGCTCGATTTGCGCGATGACGCTGCTCGTGCACACTTGGATTCGGTGATTGACCGTCTGGTCAAGGAATACGGCATCGGCTACTTCAAGTTCGACTACAACGTCTCGCCTGGTGCGGGCAGCGATTACGAGGCTGACAGTGCGGGCGATGGCATGCTAGGGCACAATCGAGCCTACAGCGCATGGATCGACTCACTGTATCGTCGCTATCCCGATCTCATCATCGAGAACTGCTCATCGGGTGGCATGCGCGAGGACTTCGCGCAGCTCTCCCGTTTCCAGGTGCAGTCCACGTCCGATCAGCAGGACTGGAAGTTGTATCCGGCGATCGCTGCCGCGGCGCCGATGCTCATGCTGCCTGAGCAGGCCGCGAGCTGGGCCTACCCGCAGTCCGGCATGACCGACGAGGAGACCGCGTTCAACATCAACACCACATTCCTTGGCCGGTTCTTCCTGTCCGGCTACCTGAACCGCATGGATGACGCCCAACATGCGCTCGTCGAGTCTGGCATCAAGGCGTATAAGCAACATGTGCAACCGGTCATCGGCTCTTCGGTGCCGTTCTGGCCGCTCGGACTGCCGAAATGGGACGATGTGGTGGTGGCGTTGGGCTTGAAGACCGCAGATGGCGATGCGCTGATTACGGTCTGGGCTCGTGATCCGTTCTGCGCCCATGCCACGCTGAACCTGCCGCAATTCGCTGGGCATGAGGTGCGTGTGACGCCGGTCTTCCCCACGGGAACTGAGGGATTCGAGCTGTGGAACACGTTCTGGAATATCGCTGATGGTACCTTGCGCGTTGATTTGCCGGTGGGCCAGTACGCTTCGCGCACGTTCAAGGTCACGGCTCGATGACACGCGTCTGCGCAGTGGACGCATGATAGGCCAATAGGCCGTAGTGCCCTGGAACCGCTAATGCCGTGCCATGGTGGATTCGCGGATGATCAGCGAACAGTCCATGGTGGTGATGCCTTTGGCCGGATGCCCTTTGATGGCGGACAGCAGCATTCGCGCCGCTCTACGGCCGACTTCGTGCAGGTTGTTGTCGAACGTGGTTATGGGTATGCGGCATTCGGTGGCGGTGACCGACCAATTGTCATGCCCAATCACCGCCACATCTTCGGGTACCCGTATGCCATGATTCAGGAATGATTCGATGCTGCCGCGCGCCAGCATGTCGTTCAGGCAATACAGGCCATCCACCTGTGCCCCGGATTCGATGAGCAGGTTGGTGGCCGCACGTCCCCAGGATTCGTGCCAGTTGCCGTATCGGGTGGGTGCCGAGAAGCTCAGTCCGGCGGCAGCCATAGCCTGCTCGGCGCCTGCGACGCGATCCGCCGTGGCCCGGTAGTATTCCGGGCCCGCCAGCACTGCGATATGCGTGCGCCCTTGGCCGAGCAGATGATTGATGGCGGCTTCCCCGGCGCACATTGTCCACGGTGATCGAGCAGTCATTGGGGTCAGTCGATGGCGCATAGGCGTATACGATTGGTATGCCAAGCGCGGTGCTGGGGCGAACCGGTGGCCGCGCGTCGGTCTCGCCGCCCAGAATCAGCAGGCCGTCGACTCCTCGCGCGGCCAATTGATCGATATGCGCTCGTTCGATCTTCGGGTCGCCGCGTGAATTCGTCAGCAGCACAGCATGATTGGCCACGCCCAAGGTGTCTTCCGCGCCGGAAAGCGCCGGCATGGAGAAACGTCCCTCGAAATCTGCCGATACCAAACCGATAAGCCCGGACTGGTGGTGTGCGGTCTGTTGTTTTGCCTGCGCGCGCTGCGTGTATCCGAGTTCCTTGGCGGTGGTCTGTACCAGCCGACGTGTATGGGCGGCGATGTTTCCAGTGCCATTGAGCGCTTTTGATGCGGTGGCAAGGGAAACGTGAGAAGCGTTGGCCACGTCTTGCAAGGTAACACGCGAACTCATGCTGCCATTGTAGGAAAACTTTCCTAACCGTGCAAATATATGAAGATTATTTTTCTTGGTTCTTATGCTGAAGTTGCTTGCTTACCACACCTCATTGCAGAGCGATCCTCATGGTCGAGAGAGTGGCCGGCAATCAAGAAACACGAAGAAAGGACACATCGTGAATGTTCGTTTTTCCCGCGCTGTGAAGAAAGCCATCGCTGCGGTCGCCGCTGTTGCGTCCCTGGGCGCCATGGCTGCCTGCGGAAACTCCACCAACGCATCCTCCGGTGGAGATGACAACACCCTGACATTCTCCTACTGGGATACCTTCCCGGTTCTTGAGGAGTTCAAGAAGGCGAATCCGGACATCGAGCTCAAGGAAGTCAAGGTTCCGGGCGACTCCTACAACACCAAGATCAACCAGATGATCCTCGGTAACAACGCCCCCGATGTGATGCTGCTGCAGGAGGCCGACTATGTACGTTACGCCAAGAACGGCGTGATCGACAAGCTCGATGACAAGCTGGCCGACATGGGCGTCGATACCGACGACCTGCTGCCCGCCGTCAAGGGCATCGCCGATGAGGTCGACGGCTACTACGGTCTCTCCCAGGGCATGGCCACCGAGATCATGTACTACAACAAGGATATGTTTGACGCCGCAGGCGTGGCCTATCCGACCTCCGATTGGACGTGGGACGACTACGCGGCCGCCGCCCAGAAGCTCACCAAGACCGAGGGCGGCCAGACTACCCAGTGGGGCTCCGACGCACCGAGCTTCAACGGTGTGTGGTACTCCCTGGCTGGCCAGGGCGGTGACGATGTCGTCAAGGACGGCAAGCTGTCCCTCGGCAAGGGTCTCAAGGCCGCTCTCGAGTACCAGAACAAGATGACCAACGAGCTTAAGGTGCAGCCCGCCCCGTCCTCCGGCTCCAAGGTCTCCGATCTGTTCGCCGCAGGCCAGGCTGCCATGACTCTCGGCGGCAGCTGGCTGATCTCCACCACATACAAGGACGCAGACTTCAACTGGGATATCGCCCCGATGCCGGCCGCCCCGGACGGACAGGACTACAACTCCCTGCACACCTCCTTCTTCGCCATCTCCTCCACCTCCAAGCACAAGACCGCCGCTGAGAAGTTCATCAAGTGGATGATGAGCGACGAGGGCCAGATTGCCCTTGAGAAGGCCAACGCCAACATCTCCCCGTTCAAGTCCATCGGTGACAAGGGCGATTACCAGGTGCAGGGCGCACACGGTCCGAGCAACTGGGACGCGTTCACCGAGGCTGCAGAGCAGGGCAAGTTCGGCTACACCACCGTGGCTTCCACCCCGACCTTCGACCTGTACAACCAGATCAATGCCTATATCCTTGGCCAGACCTCTGAGAACGATGTGCTCAAGACCGCCGTTGACAAGGCCAACAAGGACATCGAAGACGCCCAGTGACAATAGGCTGACCATGCGACGGTGGCCGTACGGGCAACCGAACATCCAAATAATCGAATAACCCGATATTCAATCGTTTCGGCGATTGAATATCGGCAAGGCTCCTCGGGGCCTGCCATCAATCTCCTCATTGTTTCTCCTTCCTCCTATTCGCCCGGTTGCCGGCCGCCGATTAAGGTCGGTCACCGGCAACCGGGCACTCCTTTGCTTCCGTGCGCCAGGCGGATGCTCGGCCGGGCACTGATTTCACACTTCAACCAAACCAATCAATATCGTCCAATACTGTCCAGAAAGGGATATGCACCATGTCATCCGTTGCAGTATCCGCATCCTCGAGAAAGGCCCCCAAGCCTCGGAAACGCTCGGATGCCGCCGCCGGTTGGGGATTCCTGAGCCCGTGGATTATCGGATTCCTCGTGTTCAGCGGCTTCCCGATCCTCTTCAGCTTCTATCTGAGCCTGACCAAGTGGAACCTGCTGGGGCAGCCACAGTTCGTTGGACTGAAGAACTATGCGGACCTGTTGTCCGGCGATTCCGAACTGGGCAAGACGCTGTTGGTCACCTTCATCTTCACCATCATCAACGTCGGCGTCTCCATTCTCTTCTCGCTCATCCTGGCCATGCTGCTCAACACGAAGGTGCGATTCAAGGGTCTGTTCCAGTTCTTCTACTATGTGCCCACCATCATGCCGTCTGTGGTTATGGCGGGCTGCATGACGCTGATGTTCAACCCACAGCTGGGCGTGGTCAACTACGTGCTCAAGGCCATCGGCGTGAACAATCCGCCGAACTGGACCGGTAGCACCACGCTGGTGTGGCTGGTCGTGGCCTACGCCTCCATCTTCACCTTCGCCACCGGTCAGCAGATGCTGGTCTTCTCCGCGGCGCTCAAGGATGTGCCTACCGAGCTGTATGAGGCCGCATCCCTCGACGGAGCCAACGGCTGGCAGAAATTCTGGCATGTCACCATTCCGGGCATCGCCCCGATGATGCTGTTCAATGTGGTCAGCTGCACGGTCAATTCCTTCAACGGCGCCTTCACCCTGCTCTACCCGTTGACCGGCGGCGGTCCTGGCGACGCCACCAAGGTGCTCGGCCTGTTGATCTACGACAAGGCCTTCAAGAGCTTCAACATGGGTCAGGCCTCCGCGCTGGCCGTGGTGCTCTTCCTCATCGTGGCCGTCATCGGCGCGGTGCAGTTCAAGCTCATGGATCGCAAGTGACGGTTCGGGCGCACGCTTCCGACGAACCGCTTCAGACGAAAAGAGTGAATCATGTTTAAAGCACCGAAATGGTACACCGTCCTGCAGTACGTGGTGATGATCATCGTCGCACTGTTCATGTTCTTCCCGATCTACTGGATTTTCTGCAACTCGCTCAAGACGCTGACAGGCATCTCCTCCTGGCCGCCTCAGTTGTTCCCCTCTGATCCGCAGTGGAGCAACTACGCCGAAGTGCTGAGCAACCCCTCCACGTTGCTGTATCTGCGCAACACCCTGATCTTGTGCGTCTTCAACACGTTGGGTACGTTGCTTTCGAGTTCCATCGTGGCCTATCCGTTGGCTCGTATGCATTTCAAGGGCCGCGGTGTGGTTTTCGGCATCATCATCGCCACGATGATGGTTCCGACCGCCACCTTGGTGATTCCGCAGTACCTGCTGTTCCGCGCGTTCGGCATGCTGGACTCCTTCTGGCCGCTGATCCTGCCAAGCTTCTTCGCCCAGCCGTACAACGTGTTCCTGTTCCGTCAGTTCTTCGTCTCCATTCCGGATTCCATCGATGAGGCCGCCATGCTGGACGGCTGCAACCGTTGGCAGGCATTCTGGAAGGTCATCGTGCCGCTCGGCAAGCCGATCTTCATCACTGTGGGCATCATGTCCGCCAGCTTCTGGTGGAACGAACTGTTCACCCCGCTGGTCTTCATCGACTCCGATGAGCTCAAGCCGCTGACCGTGGGCGCGCTGACCTCCTTCCAGCTCGCCGGCGGTGGCAACCAGACCAACTGGCCGTTGCAGATGGCGTTCTCCATGCTGATGATTATCCCTCCGGCCATCCTGTACATCTTCTGCTCGAAGTACATCACCGAAGGCATCAAGACCAGCGGTATGAAGGACTGATTTCCGCCTGATGCGGGAGAGAGGACGAAATCTTATGACTGGCATCACACCGCGGAGTGCCGTGCGCACTGTGGTGGCGGGGGAGTCGGCCTGCCCGAATGTGGGCATCACCTCCAAGTTCTGGGGGCGGTATCGCCGCATGACGGTCGACAACGCCCTGCCGTACCAGTGGCGTGCCCTGAATGACGAGGTGCCGGTGGACGTGCCTGAAGGCGGTGCTTGGGGCGAGAACGGCAGCAAGTTCAGCCACTCCATGCGCAATCTGCGCATCGCCGCAGGCCGCGAGCCCGGCACGTTCTCCGGCCAGCCTTTCCAGGACACTGACGTGTCCAAATGGCTGGAGGCCGCAAGCTATGCGCTTCGGTACGCGGGGCGTACGGAAGGTGCGGATCTCGACACGCTCGAGCGTCGGGTCGACGAGGTGATCGGACTGTTCGCCGATGCGCAGGATTCAGATGGCTACCTTGACACCAAGTTCGAGATTGGTCTTCCTGCCGACCAGCGATTCCGGAGCCTGCGTTGGAGCCACGAACTCTACACCATGGGCCATTTCATTGAAGCCGCTGTGGCCCATTGGGAATCCACCGGTTCGCATCGTGCTCTGGACATAGCCGAGCGCGTCGCCGCGTGCATCGACAGTCATTTCGGTGACGAAGGCGGCAAGGTGCATGGCCCGGATGGGCACCCCGAAATCGAATTGGCGTTGGCGCGGCTCTACGAGGCGACCGGTGAACGCCGCTGGCTCGACCTTGCGGCTTGGTTCATTCGCGTGCGCGGCATGGATCCGGAGTTCTTCGACGAGCAGGATTATGCCGGCGGGCCGAAGTTCTACCCTGGTCTCGAGATGCCGCGCAGCTATTTCATCATGGACAAGCCGGTGCTCGACTTGGATAAGGCCGAGGGCCACGCTGTCCGCCTGCTGTACATGGCCACCGCCATTGCCAAGGTGGGCAGCCTCCTTGGTGACGAGCGCATGCTGGCCGCGGCGGAGCGTTTATGGGCGAACATCGTGCGGCACCGCATGTATATCACCGGCAATGTGGGCTCCTGCCAGATTGGCGAATCGTTCAGTTACGACGATGATCTGCCGAACGACCTCGGCTACGGCGAGACCTGCGCTTCGGTGGCCATGTTGTTCTTTGCAAGGGCATTGATGGACCGCAAACCGCGTGGCAGCATCGCCGACGTGATGGAGACGGAGCTGTTCAACGGCATGCTCGCCGGTATCCAATTGGATGGCACCCGCTACTTCTACGTGAATCCGCTCGAGGCGGATCCCGCCGCCACCAAAGGCAACCCGACCAAGGCGCACGTGCTCACTCGCCGTGCCGGATGGTTCGATTGCGCCTGCTGCCCGGCGAATATCGTGCGCCTTATCGCTTCGCTCGACCGGTACCTGTATACGGTCAAGGGCGACACGATCTACGCTCACCAGTTCATCGCCAATGTCGCCGATTTCGGCGATGGCGTCACAGTGGAACAGGCCCAAGAGGGCGAGGGATACCCGTGGAACGGCAATATCACCTTCCATGTGGAGAACCCGAACCGTCTATCCCGCAAGCTGGCCGTGCGCATCCCCGGATGGTCCCGCCGCTGGGTGCTGGAGGTGGACGGTCGGCGCACACATGTGCAGCCGATCGATGGGTTCATCACCGTGGACATCTCCAAGGAACAGACTTCGATTCGACTCGAGCTCGACATGTCGGTTCGCCGCATGCGCGCATCGCTGCGGGTCAAGGCCGATGCGGGCAAGATCGCCGTCATGCGTGGCCCCGTCGTCTACTGCATGGAGGAATCCGACAATCCCCACGATCTGTGGACGTATGCGATGCCGGTGGATGCCGAAGTCGAAGAGCGTTATGACGAGAAGCTGCTCGAAGGCGTGGAGGTATTGCAATTCCAGGGTGTGCGAGAAAGTGCGGAATCGGACTCCCTGTACGTCACCGCGGTTCGCGCGTCTGAATGGCGTCGCGATTGCATCACGATGATTCCGTACTACGCTTGGTGCAATCGCACCGAAGGCCAGATGCAGGTCTGGGTACGCGAAACCGTGTGACAATACCTGCAACGTCTATGGAGATGCGCGCAAATGGATGATCGTGGATTCCCGCCGGTGCCTGTCGCTGGACTGACGACAATTCGGCAGACGATGTAGACGATTCGGATGATCAGAACGACGATGCCGACGATAACTGATCGCCATTGAACATGTGAGCAGCGAGCAACGAGCAAGTTGTTCAACCGTTGTTGAGCGGCTTTCCCGACCGGACGGTTTGGGGGAGCCGCTCAACGATATGTGCCCCTTCCTGTTGCGGGGGTATGGCGGCGTCTGACAAAGAGCTTGGCCAGCCTTCCCCTGCCTTCCGTTTGACGTTCGTAGCGTGCGGAGATGTGTATAGCCGGAAGGAATAAGGAAGGAATAAGATTCGCGCGATCCTAGTGGTCGCAGATACCGCGAATTGTTTACAGTGTGAGGTAGTCTAGGATGACTGTGTGGCGCAGCGCGTCCGGCGGCGACTGATGCCTTGGCGGCGTGGATGCGCTCGGGGCGAGTAGCGGGGTCGCTTGCGAGGCGGCGAAAGCTGCTCGTGATTATATGACGCGCTGCCGGAGAATGGAAGGCGATATGGGCTTTGAGGATGAGGCTGTCCACGAATTGTGGACCACGGTATGGGGGCATAGGTCGGCGATGCAACGCGAGATGGTGCGCGGCGCGCACGGCGAGGCGTTCGCCATCCGGCAGCTGGCCCATGTCGGTACGATGACCCCGTCGCAACTGGCGGACGCCATGCATGCCACCTCCGGCCGCGTCTCCACATTGTTGGCTTCCATGGAGAAAAAGGGGCTGGTGACGCGCGAGGTCGATCCGGACGACCGTCGCGTGGTCCGGGTGAGCCTCACTGAAGCCGGCCGCGAGCGTGGACGCCGCGATATGCAGGAGATGCGGGACGCCGTCTGCTGGATCTTCTCGCAGATGGGGGAGCGCAGAACGCGTGAATTCCTCGATTTGACCGGCGAATTCATGACCTACATGTCAATCTGCCGTCCGGGGGAGCCGCGGCCCACGCCGGACGAGGTGCGGGCCGCGTTCGACGAGCGTGCGAAACGCGCGGAAGCGGAGTGGGCCGATAGTGGTCAGAGCTCGCGGAAATAAGCGCCGATAGCCGTGTGCGACGGCTGGCGATTTCACGCCTGGAGAAATATGCGATGTGCATGGCTCCTTGTCGGCGCCGCGCGTAATATCTTACAGTGTAAGTAATTTAATAATGAAAGATGATTTTGGCGGAGTGGGCGTCGGCAATACATCAACGCAGCCCGTGCGCTAACGCATGGTCCGCGTAATACAACTCACAACTCACGCGACCGTTCGGCCGAAGCCAATCAACCTAATCAGCCAATCAACCCAAAACCACCAACAAACCAAGGGGAAACCAATGCTTCGCATCCTGAAATACCTCTCCAAAGCGGAGATCGGTCAGATGCTCATCGCCCTGGTGACCATCGTCGGGCAGATTTACTTCGACCTGAAGCTGCCCGACTACATGTCGGACATCACCAAGCTGGTCGAAACGCCGGGCAGCGCCATGTCGGACATCTGGATCGCCGGCGGCAAGATGCTGCTCATCTCGCTCGGCTCCGTGGCCTGCGCCGTCGTGACGGGATTCCTCGCCGCGCGCGTCGGCTCGTCGTTCACACGACGGCTGCGCTCGCTGGAGTTCCGGCAGGTCGAGTCGTTCGGGCCGGCCGAAATGAGTCGGTTCTCCACCGCAAGCCTTATCACCCGTTCGACCAACGACATCACGCAGATCCAGATGTTCATCACCATCGGCCTGATGCTCATCGTCAAGTCGCCGATTATGGCCGTCTGGGCCGTGGCGAAAATCGCCGGCGAAGGCTTCGAATGGACACTCGCCACCGGCATCGCCACCGCGCTGCTGCTCGGCGCGATCGTGACGATGATGGCCATGGTCATGCCAAAGTTCAAGGCCATGCAGGCCCTCACCGACAACATCAACCTCGTGGCGCGCGAGAACCTCACCGGCCTCAGGGTCGTGCGCGCCTACAACGCCGAGGACTATCAGGAAGCCAAATTCACCAAGGCCAACGACGATCTGACCAACACCCAGCTGTTCACCAACCGCGTCATGGCGTTCATGATGCCGCTCATGAACACGGTGATGAACGGCCTCATGCTCGCGGTCTACTGGATCGGCGCCTACCTCATCGACGCCGCCGCGCTCACCGACAAGCTCACCGTGTTCTCCAACATGGTGGTCTTCTCCAACTATTCCGTGCAGGTCATCATGAGCTTCCTGCTCATGAGCATGGTGTTCGTGCTCTGGCCGCGCGCCGACGTGTCCGCCCAGCGCGTGCTCGAGGTGCTCGACACCAAGCCGATGGTCACGGACGGCAGCGAAACCGCCGCCGAACGGGCCGTCGAGACCGCCGAGCGCGGCACAGTGGAATTCCGCAACGTCAGTTTCGCCTATCCGGATTCGCGCGAGGCCACGCTTGAGGGCATCAGCTTCACCGCCAAGCCCGGCCAGACGGTCGCGTTCATCGGTTCCACCGGCTCCGGCAAGTCGTCGCTGATCAATCTGGTCCCGCGCCTTTACGACGTCACCGGCGGACAGGTGCTGGTCGACGGCGTGGACGTGCGCGACTACGGCCTCAAATCCCTGCGCGGCAAGATTGGCTACGTGCCGCAGCAGTCGGTGCTGTTCAAGGGCACGGTGGCCAGCAATGTCAGTTATGGCGACGATGTGGCCGGTGATACAGCCGATTCCGGTGCTGAATCCGCCGTTGCGACTCCCGGCGCCGATGCCGCATCCGTCTCCTCCCGCGACCGCATCTCCCGCGTGAAGGTCGCCGCCGACGTGGCCCAGGCCACCGAATTCGTGAGTCGTATGGACGGCGGATTCGATGCCGCGATCGCCCAGGGCGGCTCGAACGTGTCCGGCGGTCAGAAGCAGCGTCTGTCCATCGCCCGCGCGGTCTACCGTCACCCGGAGATCCTGATCTTCGACGACTCGTTCTCGGCGCTCGACTTCAAGACCGACCGCGAGGTGCGCGACGCGCTCGCCCGCGAGGCCAAGGATTCCACCAAGCTCATCGTCGCCCAGCGCATCGGCACCATCATGAACGCCGACCGCATCGTTGTGCTCGACGACGGCCGCGTGGTCGGCCAGGGCACCCACCGCGAGCTGCTGGGCAGCTGCGACGTGTACCGGCAGATCGCCGAATCCCAGCTCAGCCAATCGGAGCTTACCGCGTAAGGCGCGGGCGCTTCGTCACATCTCCCTCATCAGAGGGCAGCGGATACGGACTTTCATAAGGAGAAACAATGCCAAAAGGACCTATGGGGCATGGGCCTGGCGCAGGGCGCGCGGTCGAAAAGCCCGATGATTTCGGCAAAGTCATGGGCAAACTCGTGCATTACTGCCGCAACTACGTTCCCGTCATTATCATCGCGCTGATCCTGGGCGCCATCGGTACGATCTGCCAGATCATCGGACCGGACAAGCTCAAGGACATGACCAACGAGATCGTCAAGGGACTGCCCGCCATCGTCAACGGGCGGCCGGTCATGCGGTCGGTCGACTTCGCGGCGGTCGGGCGCATCGCCTGGCTGCTGGTCGCCCTCTACGTGGGCTATGCGGTGCTCGGCTACGCGCAGAGCTGGCTGATGGCGAACGTCACCCAGCGCACGGCCCAGCGGCTGCGCGAGTCGATTTCGGTCAAGATCAACAAACTCCCGCTCAAGTACTTCGACAAGGTGAGCTACGGCGACGTGCTCTCCCGCATCAC
This sequence comes from Bifidobacterium sp. UTBIF-78, assembly GCF_006408945.1. Taxonomy (NCBI): domain Bacteria; kingdom Bacillati; phylum Actinomycetota; class Actinomycetes; order Bifidobacteriales; family Bifidobacteriaceae; genus Bifidobacterium; species Bifidobacterium sp. UTBIF-78. The sequence goes on along the minus strand of NZ_JFAO01000023.1, from coordinate 50,661 downwards.
CAACGATGTGGACGCCATCGGGCAGACGCTGGGGCAGTCGCTCGGCGCGCTGATCACCTCGGTGACGCTGTTCGTGGGCGCGCTGGTCATGATGTTCTATAACAACGTGATCATGACCCTGTGCGCCATCGGAACCAGCCTGCTCGGCATGGTGCTCATGATGGCGATCATGAAGACCTCGCAGAAGTACTTCGTGCGCCAGCAGATGGCGCTGGGCGATGTGAACGGTCATGTGGAGGAGATGTACGCCGGGCATCTCATCGTCAAGGCGTACAACGGCGAGGCGGATTCGATCGAACGCTTCGAGAAGTACAACGCCGATCTGTATGAATCCGGCTGGAAGTCGCAGTTCCTCTCCGGCCTGATGATGCCGCTCATGCAGTTCGTGGGCAACCTCGGCTACGTGGTGGTGTGCGTGGTGGGCGCGGCGCTCGCCATGGATGGGCAGATCGAGTTCGGTGTGATCGTGGCGTTCATGATGTACATCCGCCTGTTCACCCAGCCGCTTTCGCAGTTCGCCCAGGCCTTCCAGAACCTGCAGCGCTGCGCGGCGGCCGCCGAACGCGTGTTCGGCTTCCTCGAGGAGCCGGAGATGGCCGACGAGTCCGGCAAGCCGGCCCTGCTGGGAGCCGAAGGCCGGCCGGTGCGTGGCGATGTGGAGTTCAGCCATGTGCAGTTCGGTTACGAGCCGGACAAGCCCATCATTCACGACTTTTCCGCGTCCGTCGCGGCCGGGCAGAAGGTCGCCATCGTGGGGCCCACAGGCGCCGGCAAGACCACGATGGTCAACCTGCTTATGCGCTTCTACGAGATTTCCGGCGGCTCGATCTCCATTGACGGCGTGGACACCAAGTCCGTGCCGCGCTGGAACGTGCACGATCAGTTCTCCATGGTGTTGCAGGACACATGGGTGTTCCGAGGCGCCGTGCGCGAGAACATCGCGTACGCCAAGCCCGGCGTGACCGACGAGGAGATCGAGGCCGCATGCCATGCCGTGGGTCTCGACCATTTCGTGCGTTCACTGCCGCAGGGCTACGACACCGTGCTCGACGACAAGTCGTCGCTGTCCGCCGGGCAGAAGCAGCTGCTCACCATCGCCCGCGCGATGGTGCAGGATGCGCCGATCCTGATTCTGGACGAGGCGACCTCGTCGGTCGATACCCGTACCGAGGAGCTCATCCAGAAGGCCATGGACGCGCTGACCGTCGGCCGCACGTCGTTCGTCATCGCGCACCGGCTCTCCACCATTCGCGATGCCGATATGATCCTCGTCATGAACCACGGCGACGTGATTGAGCGCGGCACCCACGACGAGCTTCTGGCGGCGGGCGGTTTCTACGCCGACCTCTATAACTCCCAGTTCTCGCTCGCCGACTGATGGCGCGTCTTCTGCGTTGCTGCCCGCTGCGACGTACCTTCGTACGCCTTTGCGGGCGCGCCTTGAAGCCACGCGCATCAGTCGGTTCGCTGCGCTCGCTGATTGATGGCGCGTCTTTTCGACGTACATATGGAACCGGCTCGCGTCATGCGAGCCGGAGATACATACTGTTGGTGCCGGGAATGGGTTTGAATCCGAAATGACTGTAGAAGGAGCGGGCTGAATCATCATATGGGTCAACGATGATGGCTCTCGACCCCAGCTGCAGACTGATGCCACGCGATCGTGCGATGGCGAGAGGATATCTCGCTTGTGAGGGGTACATTGGCGGGTTTTCGGGCACGTATCTGCTTTGCAAGGGGTACGTCGAATGCGGAATCGCGAGTACGAACGTTGCTATTGCGCCGTCTATACATGGGGTTCAGGCAATGAGGTACCCCTTGCAAAGCAGATACGTGCCCGCGGAGGCGCTAATGTACCCCTTGCAACGGAGATAGCTTTGGGCTATGGCGTGAGGCCGTCATTTCACGAAGAAGCTGCCGGGGAAATCGGGGGATTGGGCCGCCGTGTGGTCGGCGTTGAGCACTGCGCACTCGAAATGGAAGTGGGCGCGCAGGTGCGTGGCTGGGGTGACGAACAAGGCGGTGGCCAGTCCGTCGGCCAAGGCCGTGCATGGTGCCGCAACCCATGTAGCTGCGACGTCATTGACGGGCAGGCCGTCGATGGCATTGAGCAGGTGGTGCAGCCGGTGCCCGGCAACTTCGCCCCAATGCCGGCGACTGGGCGAGCTCGCACAGAACGCGCCGGCGCTGATTTCGGCTGTGCCCACAGCGTTGCTCGGGTCGGCCGGGTCTTCAAGGGCGATGGTGATCGGTTCGTCTGTGTGGATCAATAGGTCGCCGCCCGCGTCGATCACGTATTGAGGGGATGGCGGCATGGGCTGCGTGGGTATGGCGTCTGGGCGATTGCCGCTGATATGGCCGGCATTGTCGGGCTCATCGTCCGCATCACGGCGTTCGTCGCCTCTGCCTGCTGGTTCGTCGGTTTGTGCGACCTGCGTGCGATGCTGTCCGGTAGCTTCCAGCATCTCCGCAATTAGATCCACCAGATATCCCTTGCCGCATGCGCCGAAATCGAGCGCGACTGGCTGGCGCGTGATGAGTGTGGTGCCGTGCCGCTCCACATCGTCTCGCCAGGTCGCGCGGCCGTGAAGTGCGCCGAGGCGGCCGCTGTCCCGCAAGCGCCCGCCGTTGCCTATATTGCCGGTCGTGTCGTTGCCGGTCGCGTCGCCGTCTTCGTGGCCGTCGTCGGCTACGGTTCGGTTGTCGTTGTCGTTGTCGTTCGCGTCGCCGTCTGCCCCGAACGCGTCCGGATCCACCGTAAACGAATATGCGGCGTCGTACCCCAAACGAATCAGGTCCTCGCCGACGCACGGGTCGATCGCGCCGGCGGTCGCCTCGATCAGCCGGTCGTACAGGTCGAATAGCGGGCCGCACCAATCGGGGAACGTGAAGGTGCCGCCGTGCTCGGCCAGCCGCATCCGCGTCACTAACGATTTCGCGCGGAAGCGGGAGAGCGCGGCCTCGTATTCGTCGATGAGGATGTCGATGGCGTCGTACAGCGAGATGGTGGGCGGTGTGGCGCCGGGTGCGGCGTGAGGTGTGGGGGAGGCGGCGCCGTCCGTCCGCGGGGCGTCGCAGGTCGCGAAGTCGTTGTTTCCGCCCTGCAATAGCGCCGGCAAGGGGACGCGCTCGTCTCCGTCCAATGTGGACTGAATGATAAGCCCTGTGCCGAGGGCGTGCGGGAATGCCATCGTGCGCGGCAGGCGATGTTGATGTCCGTCCATGCCTACCATCGTAGGAGGCGTGCTGAGTAAGTCGCGCAGATGGTTTGGGCATGGTGCGTGCCGCACGCGCCGCCGGTGTTAGACTAATGTTGACACAGCGTCAACAAGGAGGTTCGACATGGGTGACTCTGCGAGTGCTGCCGTACATGGCGGCGCGGTCGATGCGACGACGAGAGAGGGCGCGACGGCGAATGTCAAAGCGGTCAAAGACCTGCCGCTGCCCAAGGTGTGGGCCTTCGCGATTGGCCAGTTCGGTTGGGCGCTGCTGTCCGGCATCATTTCCAACTGGCTGGTTTACTTCTACCAGCCCGATCAGGAGACCATTGCCCAAGGCCAGACCGTGTTCGTGCCGCAGGGACTTGTGGTGCTCGGCATCGTGACGGTCGTGGGCGGCATCACCGCGTTCGCCCGCTTCTTCGACGCCTTCGTGGACCCGGCCGTCGCGTCCCTGTCCGACCGCTGCGACGCGCGCTCGGGCCGGCGCATGCCGTTCCTCAAGTTCGCCGCCCTGCCGCTCGCCCTGATTACCGTGCTCGTGTTCTGGAGCCCGATCAACGGTACGAGCTGGGTGAACGCCGCGTTCCTGTTCGTCACCGTGATCGGCTACTACATCGCACTCACGTTCTACTGCACGCCGTACAATGCGCTCATCGCCGAGCTCGGGCACGATTCCAAGCAGCAGCTCACCATCTCCACCGCCATCTCGTTCACATGGGTGGCCGGCACCGCAATCGCGTACGTGGCGCCGGTGATTTGGGGAGGCCTGGTGCCGGCGATGGGCCGCATCACCGCCATCCGCGTGACTTTCACCATCATGGCCGCCGTGGCGTTCGTGTGCATGCTGGTGCCGCCGCTGGCCATCCGCGAGCGTGACTACGTCAACTCGCAACCCACCTCCGAATCGACCGTCGAATCCCTGAAGCAGACGTTCGGTGATGGCGAGTTCCGCAAGTTCGTCTGCTCCGATGTGGTCTACTGGGTGGCCATCACCACGTTCCAGACCGGGCTGCCGTTCTTCGTGACCTCGCTGCTCAAGCTGCCCGAGACCACCACGACCATCTACTTCGTGCTCATGACCGGCGTCTCCGTGCTGTTCTACCTGCCAGTGAATCTGCTGGCCAACCGCGTGGGCAAGAAGAGCCTGCTGCTGGTGGCGTTCGTGATCTTTACCTGTGCGTTCGCGTTCGCCGGTGCGCTCGGTTCCGGTGCGCTCGCCTTCCTGCCGGCGATGACGCAGGGACTGATTCTCTCGGTGGTGGGTGCGATTCCGATGGCCGCGTTCGGCATCCTGCCGCAGGCGATCGTGGCGAACATCGCCGATGCCAGCTCGCGCGTGACCGGTCAGGATCGTCAGGGCATGTTCTACGCCGCCCGCACGTTCGCGATGAAGATGGGCCAGTCCGTGGCGATGCTGCTGTTCACAGGCGTTTCGACGATTGGTGTGGCGTCCGGTATGGGCTACCGCATCGCGGCGGTGTGCGCGGCCGTGTTGTGCGGCATCGGCGGCATCGTGTTCGCGTTCTACAACGAGCGCAAGGTGCTGGATGTGCTGGGTGCGGAGCGGTGACGCTTGGCGCCTGAGGCCGGTCGACCGGTCGGTTGGTCGGCTGGGAGGTCGGCTGGTCGACCAGGGTCGGGTGGCATGGAGATATGAAGGTAATACGATGAGCATGACGATACGACGCCGGTGATACGACAGACGATACGACACACTGGACACGCGAATTGCGTTTGACCGCACCCCGTACTATATTGATGCGAGTTGCTTTGCGGAGCAGAGCAACAATCCAATGGGGCTGTAGCTCAGTTGGTAGAGCGCTTCGTTCGCATCGAAGAGGTCGCGGTTTCGACTACCGTCAGCTCCACTAGCCTCCCGCTTTCATTCCACCGCGGGAGGCTTTTTCTTTATCAACCGTAGTGGCTGTGAGAACTGTTTCGGGCGGTTGTGCTCAGTGCCGTGCGTTTGCGAAGAATTTACGTAGCCTGAGGGTCGCGTTCCGTGACTTGAGGAATACTGGAGTGTATGACAAGTGCAACCGATTTCCCCGAACAGCTCCGCAACGACGATGCCGCGGAGGTGAAGCCCGACGAGTCCGGTGAGTCCGGAAAATCCGGCGTCTGGGGACATGGTCGGGCGGAATCGGACGCGGCCAGCTCCGCAGCAGTCCGCGATTCCGGCATTATCGACAACCCGGCACCCGCGGATGGCGAATCCACCGGATTCGAATTTGAATCTGCGCCTGAATCTGTATCCGAATCCGAACCTGCATCCGAATCCGTTGATGCCAGCTCCGATGTCGAGTCTGCTGCGCCCACATCCGACTCCCGCGCCGCGGCCGTGACCATCCCGTCCGGAACCGTGGTGTTGGCCGCTACGCCGATCGGCAACACCGGTGACGCCTCCGCCCGTCTGGTCGCCCTGCTCGAACGCGCCGACATCGTGGCAGCCGAGGACACGCGCCGTCTTTACGACCTTGCCCGGCGCCTCGGGGTGTATGTGAACGGCCGCGTGGTCGCCTATCACGATCACAACGAGCGCGGCAAGGCGGACGGTCTGCTCGACCAGGTCGAAACCGGCGCCACTGTGCTGGTGGTCTCTGACGCCGGCATGCCCACCATCAACGATCCGGGTTTGGCCATCGTGCGCCGCGCCATCGAACGCGGTCTGCCGGTCACCTGCGCGCCCGGTCCCTCCGCTGTGCTGGACGCGCTGGCGCTCTCCGGCCTGCCCACCGACCGCTTCTGCTACGAGGGTTTCCTGCCGCGCAAGCACGCCGAGCGCGTGCAGTATCTACGCACGATGCTCGGCGAACGCCGCACCATCGTGTTCTACGAGACGCCTCACCGCATCGCCGATTCGATGGATGACCTGCTCGACGCCTTCGGCCCCAACCGCCCGATGGCGCTGTGCCGCGAGCTCACCAAGGACTACGAGGAGATCCGGCGCGGCACGATCGGCGAAATCCGTCAGGGTGTGATTGACAATCCGCCGCGCGGCGAGATGGTGCTGGTGATCGGCGGCGCCTCCGACGAGGAGGCCGAAGCCGCCGCACCCAGCAGCCTGAGCGTGGAGGACATGGCCGTGCTCGCCATCGACCGCGCGCTTGAGGACGGCCTGCGCATCAAGGACGCCATTGCTCAGGTGGTGCAGGAGCATCCGCAGGCCGACGGGTCGCTGGCCAACCGCAAGCAGGTGTATCAGGCCGTACTGGATATCAAGGGGTGATTTGGGGTTGCTCTGAGGCTGATCAGCCCTCCTCTGTTCAGTCCTCTTCTATCGAGACGAGCAGGATTTCCAACGCGCGTCTGACGCCAGGGCCGCCTGCCTGAGAGACGTATTCGAGCAGTTCCGGGCTTGCCTGCGGATTGGCGACCAGCCATCGTCTCAGTTCGGGGACGTGCCATGCGATATGCCACAGTATCTCGGGGTCGGTGTCCGGAGAGCACGCCACTTCCGGCGTCAGGGCGATGGGTGGCTCGGGCGGCGCCGTCATGTCGTTGATGAGGTGCTCGTCCGATTGGGCGGCGGGCTCCGGCAGGCGTTGCCGTTGCCGGAGCGAATCCAGTCTGCTCGCTTTGTCTCGTCGCCGGCCGATCATCGTGACTCCCCGGATGTCGTCGGCTCTGACGTTGTTGGTTTCGGCGTCGTTGGTTTCGGTGCCGTTGTGAGCGATGGTCGTTCGGGCGTCGCCAAGGTCTGCAGTACCGTGGTTTGTGCCGAGGTTTGTGTCGCCGGCTGCATCGCCGGCTGTGCGTCCACCTCGTTCATTTCCCGCTGGATGGATTCGAAGAACAGCCGCGCGCGTCCGGCGTACTTGTGATGACGGTGCTCCTTGATGATGTCCAGACAGTCGTTCGGGCGGAAGCGATACGCGGACATCAGCTGACAGACCAAGTCGTTGATGCGGCTCGGCGTGACGTCGTCCTCCGGCGTCATCACCAGATCGCAGGCCGTGCGGGTCGGCGTGGTGATCGGCAGACTGCCCAGTTTGATGATCTGCTCGGGCAGGGTGAGTCGCCGGAAGACCCGGATGCGGCGGCCGGCCGACGTGGAGCGGAAGTGGGATGTGGATATCACGTCGATGCTGGCAGGGAACGGTGCGTCGCCGAGCCATACCCAGGCGGCCGTCTGCATGCAGGCCACGGTGCCGAACGGCGCGACGGTCGAGACGATGGTGGCGCGGCCGTACAGGGTGCCGGCGTGTTCTGACCAGTAGCTGGCGGACTCGTCAAGCTTGTGCACCGTGCCGAACGCGGCGAGGCGGTTCATGCTGAGCGGTCCGGGCAGGTCCTTGGTGAACAGGACTGCCGGAATCATCGCTGAGTCCGCAGTGGGCGGCGGGTGTGAAGGTCTCATGGGGCGACCATAGACGTTCCGCGCTGGGTCGCGCCACCGTCGCAGGCGAAATGGTGGATAAGTGCATGACGGCGGCGGGCGGATGAAAAATGTGGATAAGTCGGTGGATAAGTGATGGTGATTGGGCATGACGGTGGTGATGATGGCTGGCGGCTCGCATCTGGCGGCCCACATATGAGGCGTGTCCCGTGCGCGCCGGATAATCGGGCCTATGAGTCATGTTTTGGTGAATGTTGCTTGGCCGTACGCGAACGGCCCCCGTCATATCGGCCATGTTGCGGGCTTCGGCGTGCCCTCCGACGTCTACGCTCGCTATGAGCGCATGAAGGGCAATGACGTGCTGATGGTCTCCGGCACTGACGAGCACGGTACCCCGATTCTGGTCGAGGCGGAGAAGGAGGGCGTCACCGCCCAGGAGCTTGCGAACCGCTACAATCGTGTGATCGCCAAGGACCTGTGCGACCTCGGCCTGAGCTACGACCTGTTCACCCGCACCACCACGGGCAACCACGAGCACGTCGTGCAGGAGATGTTCAAGCAGTGCCTTGAGAACGGCTACATCTACAAGGGCACCCAGCAGGTGGCCATCTCCCCGTCCACCGGCCGCACGCTGCCGGACCGCTACATCGAGGGCACCTGCCCGATCTGCGGTGCCGAGGGCGCCCGCGGCGACCAGTGCGACGCCTGCGGCAACGAGCTGGACCCGGACGAGCTCATCAACCCGGTCTCCAAGATCAACGGCGAGACCCCGCGCTTCGAGCAGACCGAGCACTACTTCCTCGACCTGCCGGCGCTCGCCGAGGCCAACAAGGCGTGGCTGGAGACCCGCAAGGGCTGGCGCACCAACGTCATCAACTTCTCGCTCGGCCTGTTCAAGGAAGTCAAGCCGCGCGCCATCACCCGCGACATCGACTGGGGCATCCCCGTGCCGGTCAAGGGCTGGATCGACAACCCGAACAAGAAGCTGTACGTGTGGTTCGACGCCGTGATCGGCTACCTGTCGGCCTCCATCGAGTGGGCCCGCCGTCAGGGCGACCCGGAGAAGTGGCGCGAATGGTGGAACGACCCGAGCTGCCCGGCCTACTACTTCATGGGCAAGGACAACATCACCTTCCACTCCCAGATCTGGCCGTCCGAGATGCTGGCGTACAACGGCCAGGGTTCCAAGGGCGGCGAGACCGGCCCGATGGGCCCGCTCAACATGCCCGAGCAGGTGGTGGCCAGCGAGTTCATGACCATGGAGGGCAAGAAGTTCAGCTCCTCGCGCGGCATCGTGATCTACGTCAAGGACATCCTGTCGCGCTACCCGGTGGACGCCGTGCGCTACTACATCTCCGTGGCCGGCCCGGAATCCTCCGACTCCGACTTCACATGGGCCGAGTTCGTGCGCCACAACAACGAGGAGCTGGCCTCCTCCTGGGGCAATCTGGTCAACCGCGTCGCCAACCTCATCAACAAGAACTTCGGTGAGATCCCGGCTTTAGACGAGGACTCCATGACCGATGAGGACCGTGGCCTGCTTGAGGAGACCTCCGCCGCGTTCGATGTGGTTGGCTCCTCCATCGAGACCCACCACCAGAAGCACGCCCTTGCCGAGGCGATGCGCGTGGTCGGCGACATCAACAAGTACATCTCCTCCACCGAACCGTGGAAGATCAAGGACGACCCGGCCCGTCTCGGCACCGTGCTGCATGTGGCCGCGCAGGCCGTGTCCGACGCGAACCACCTGCTCGCGCCGTTCCTGCCTCATTCCGCGCAGAAGGTCTGGGAGGCGCTGGGCGGCACCGGCACCTTCTCGCCGCTGCCCGAGCTGCGCGAGGTCGAGGATCTCGACAAGCCCGGCTTTACGTACCCGATCATCACCGGTGATTACGAGCTGGGTGTGAACGTGCATCCGTGGAAGAGCGAGCCGATCGAGGTGGGCGCCCCGGTGGCCAAGCCGACGCCGATCTTCGCCAAGATTCCGACCGAGGCCGTGGCCGAGGAGCTGGCGCGTTTCGACGAGGCGCTGGCCGCCCGTCGTGCCGCCGAAGCCGAGCGTCTGGCCGCGGAAAAGGCCAAGCTGGCTGCGGAGGCGGACGAGTCTGTGGCTGCCGAGGACGCCAAGCCCGCCGAGTGACGGTGGTCCGGCGCGGTCCTGATTCCACTAGTGGTCCATCTCTTAAATAATTGAGGGCTTCAGCTTTTCTTTTTCCCGTCAGATTCGCTGCCAGCCTCCTCATCAGAGAGGGCTGATACCCCTCAAACAATTGTGAGACAGACCACTAGTCGTCGGCATGCCTTGGTGATGCTGGGGCTGCCGAGCGGCGGATGATTCGGCGTACTGCGTTTCGGGTCATCCAATTGGCGGTTCGGCTTCGGCGCGGTGACTCCGAGACCATGAGCGCCGGCCCCCATAGGGCTGCTGGAATCGCCGATTCAGGTCAATGAGCGGTTGTCATCGTGTTCGCGCGGTGACGACCGCTTTTGTATATGGGTTGTTGAGGACAGTTGCGGTGGAATTGTCGAACGACGTCACAAACCCGACACAGTTTGTCAAGAGTTTTCCCAGATAAGTGCATCGAATTCTCAAGGAACGGGCGGTTATATAGGAAACGTTAACGGATGGAGTTCAATGAAGTCCATCCCATGGCGAGGCCCATTCGGACCCCATAACTGAACCCTTCTTCTCTCTTCTCTCTCACCCGGCGGCTCCCTCCGCCGGGTTTCTTTTTGGCCCTTTGGCCCTGTGAAACCAGAATTGACATGCGCTACCCAATCTGGGGTCAGAGTGGGCTGATTTCCCAAGGGAATCCAACCCACATGACTCACCCTGTATGCCAATAGTTGGTTGAACAGCGTCTTCTCTAGCTGGCAGACCGGCTTGGAGCCGGCTCCGAGTCGCAAGACGAGGCGACGCATGGATGTTCTCGTGAAAATCAGTCCGGCCTGAATCTGCGAGGCTTGATTCCACGCCGACGGCAAAGAATGGCAAACAATGCTTCCTGTTGGTGGCAAATAGCGGCAAAGCAATGGGCAATATGCTGTGAGCTGGTTATGGTCTGGAGGCCGCGGTGGCGATTGCGACTTGGCAACTGCGATGCCGGCAGCGCTTGGACTGATGCGGCGCGGACTGACGTGGCCAGGCGGCGCCCATGCCGTTGCTCGGCAATGCGATGGGCTAGATGCTCATGCCCGATGCGTACGGCTGTCAGGCCGAGGCGTGGCCCGAAGACGGACGAAAACGGAAAGGAATGATCATGGTGGATCAGGTTGTGGTGGCCGCTGCGACGCTTGCAGTGGATTGGGGCAATACGTTCTCCCAGCTGGGTGGAGCCTTGGGCAAGGGCTTCCTCGTCGTAGTGGTCGTGGGTGTGGGTGGAGCTCTTATCGATGCGGCTGCCCGATACATCAAGAACCGTTTCATGTGATGTAGAGTGCGGATTCCCACATTGGGAATCCGCACGTTTTTTGTCGTCGTGCCGTTATCGGGACTGCGCTCGCGCGGCGAATCCGTGGATTATTCGCCGCATCAGCCCCTCGTACCGCCGATACACCCCATGGAATGCCATTGGGGTAGGCTATCTGCGTTGCGAGGGGTACTTCCGCTGCTTTGCGGAGAGCTATCTGCTTTGCAAGGGGTACATGCCCAAGTAGAAGACGTTCCAAAACGCCGGAATGGCGTTGAAGGAAGGCCTCTGATACTTCGGTTTCGGCGTTCGAGGTACCCCTTGCAAAGCAGATAGCTCTCCGCAGCGGGTCGAATGTACCCCTTGCAAGCGAGAAACCCCAATGCGGCTCCATAAATCCTGCGCATGCTGGATGCGCATGCCCATTGCTGGTGTACATTCGGTGCGCAGCCTGTGCGAAGGGACGGATTGATTCAGTTGATGCAGTTTTCGTTTCTCCGCGGCCGCGTCGGCAGACTGCCGTCAAGGAGCCCTGCTGGAATTCTCTGCCATCAGAGGGTGAGGCGATGCCACCCAGACAATTGCGAGACAGACCACTGGCCCAACCCGAAGTTTCGCCCCATCAAAGGGCTTCACCGTCCAGCCGACTACTTGACGGTGAAGCCCTCCTGCTTGCCGTACTCCCTGAGCGCTTCGGCCCATTGGTCGAGCCCCTGCTGCAACGTGACCTTGCCGTGATATGCCTGACCGACCGAATTGACGGCGATTGAATTGGCGTAGGCCATGTACGGCAGGTATTCGAAGTCCGTCGTCACGTTCTTGGCGGCATTGGCGATCACCTGATGCGTGGCCTGACCGCCGAAGAACTCATCCTTCTCGTCCAGCCAATCGTCATCCGACAGCACCGAATTGAGCGGCGGCAGACCGCCCTGCGCGAGGTTCACCGCAACGCCGTCGCCGTGCGCGAACCATTCGGCGAACTCATACGCCGCCTGGGTCTTGGAGTCGTCCGAACCCTTCGGCATGGCCAGCGCGCCGCCGCCGTTCTCGCCGTTCGCATGCTCGCCCGCCGTGTATTGCGGCATCGGGGCCAAACGCCACGAACCGGCGCTCGTCGAAAGGTTCTTCTGCATCGACGAGACCAGCCAGGCGCCCGTGAGCACCGTGGCGATGGAACCGTCATCCAGTTTGCGCCACCAGTCGTCCGTCCACATGGCGGTGGAGGTGTCGATGAGCTTGTCGTCCATCATGGACTGCCACATCGAGGTGAACTTGCGCACGTTCTTGCCGCCGAAGTCCACGCCCACCGTGGTGCCGTCCACGCTGAACGGCTTGGCGCCGGCCTGCCAGAGCATCGAGGCGAGGAACCCGCCGTCGCCGGTGTCGTTGGTGATATGGGCATTGCCCTCCAGCGCGGCCACTTTCTCCGCCGCCTCACGATACTCGTCCCAAGTGGTCGGCGCTTGTGCGACGCCGGCCTTCGCGAACACGTCCTGGTTGTAGAACATCACCATCGGACCCGAGGAGATCGGCAGTCCGTACGGCTGGCCGTTCACCGATACGTTGTTCTGCGCGGTCTTGGTGAAGTCGTCGCGGATGTCCGCGTAGCCGTAGTCGTTCATCGAGCGCAGCTGGTCCGAGATGGCGAATTGATGCACGGCGTTGAAGTCGAGATAGACCAGATCGGGGATGCCGTTGCCCGCGTTGAGCGCATTGGTCAGCTGCATGTACTCGTCCTCGTTGGCACCGGCGTTGGTCACCTTCACCTTGATGGTCGGGTGACTCTTCTCGAACGCGCTCACGAAATCGCCGATGGTGGACTGCCAGGTCCACAACGTGATTTCGGTGGTGCCCGCCGTGCCGGTCCCGGCTCCGTTGCTGTTCGCGCCAGGTACGCCGCATCCGGCGAGGGTTCCGATGAGACCTATGGCAACCGTTGCGGCCGTCGCCGTGCGAATGTGGACGTTGCGAGACAAGCGAGACATGCGAACGCTCCGATTGTGCTGAGTATGCGAACAGGCGGACGGGCGGTGATCGTCGTGGAGCGAACCGGCCCAAAACCATTTTCCGAAAGCAGAGTTTACCTGCGCATGGAAGAGGGGAGGCCGATGAAGTCAAGATTCATGGGAATTGGCAAAGACCGGCAAGTTCGCACCTATTTCGCGCAAACGCGGATTGGCAAGAAATGGCAAACGGCAGCAAATCGCAACAAATCGGGGATGGCAAAAAATGGCAAACACCGTTTACGCCGTATCTTGTGACTCGTAAACCGGGAACGCCCGGCGGGCCGAAGCAGCGATGACAACCGACGACGGTTTCGGCTCGAAGTGCAAGGATGTGCAAGAAAGGGACTGCAATGAGGCTCAACCTCAATGGAGTGTGGGACTTTTACCCGAACGGCGGGGAGCGGCGTTACGACATCGTCGTGCCGACTTGGTGGGATTCGCTGAGCCGCACCACCGGCTACCCCGAGGAGTGGGAGAAAGGCCTGCACCACGGCGTGTACGTCAAGACCGTGGAACTGCCGGAGAACATCACGGACGAGGACGTGTTCCTCCACGTCGGTGCGCTCGCCACGCTCGGCAAGGTGTTCGTCAACGGCAAGTCCGTGGGCCCGCTGACCACCAAGGGCTACCTCATGACCCTGCTGCCGTACGACCTTGACATCAACGATGCCATCAAGCCGGGCGAAACCAACGAGATCCGCATCGAGGTGTGGTCCGTCAAGGCCCTGCCCGAAGACGCGCTCGCCACCGAGGGTGGCCCGGACCGCCTGCTCTTCCCGTTCGGCGTGGAGAACATCGTCGGCCGCGTCGGCATCGGCGAGGACGTGGAGATCGTTACCAAGCCGAAGCTGCGCATCGACGACCTGCAGATCATGCCGGACCTCAAGAAGAACGCCGATCCGTCCGACGACGAGCTTGGCGTGAACGTCACCATCGTGAACCACACCGGCGAGGACGCGGATCTGACGCTCACGGCCGCCGTCCACCCGGTCAAGGGTGACGCCGCGGACGCCGCGCTCGACTTCGGCGCGACCGCCGTGCACGCGCCGGCCGGCAAGGCGACTGTGGTCAAGCTGGCCAAGGGCTGGCCGACCGCCCACTACTGGTCCCGCACCGAACCGTTCCTGTACACGCTCGACGCCGCCATCGCCGCGGCCGGCGCACCCGCCGACGCCGCGCCGGTCAACGAAGCGTCCGACCGCTTCGGCTTCCGCCAGTTCTGGCGCGAGGGCGACAAGTACATCCTCAACGGCGTCAAGATCCGCCTGCGCGGCGACTCCCTGTGCCTGCTCAACCAGGGCGACCGCGACCTCATCAACGAGATCGGTGACGCCTACGGCGTGATTCTGGACGACAACCACGCGATGGACGAGATGGCCAAGGTCTGGCTCGACGCCTACCGCCACGCCAACTGCAACATCATCCGCAACCACATCCGCTCCGTGCCCTCCCATGTGCTTATGGACCACGCCGACGAGACCGGCATGCTCCTCGAGGAGGAGACCGCCTTCTGGAACCCGGGCTCCACCTCCAACGTGTCCCTCGAGCCGCCGTACTACCTCAACTACTCCGACGAGGCCATCGGCTACTACACCGAATGGGTGGAGCGCTGGGTGCGCGAATACCGCAACCACCCGTCCATCGTGCTGTGGTCCACCACCAACGAGGCGTGGAACCCGAACGACGCCGAAATCCTCATCCCGCCGCTTGAGGCCGCCGCGAACCGCGAGGACCCGACCCGCATGGTCATCAACGATGGTTTCAACAAGCCGATCACCAACGAGGACTCCCGCCACTACTTCGGCGGCTACCCCTCCGGCATGACCAGCGCCCCGGACATCTACGACCTCTACCAGATCGACGGCGACCTGCCGCTCGGCGCCGGCGAGGAGTTCTCCGTGTCCACCGCAGGCATCCCGCAGTACGCCGAGGACGGCACCATCAAGGACATCTATCATGGCCGCCTCAACGGCAACCCGGACACCATCTCCCGTGCCGACTTCGGCCGTGAGGTGGGCCGCGTGACCCGCGGCGTGCGCACCACGCGCATGGCCAACTGGAAGCCGTTCTGCCTGTCGATGTTCATCTACGACAACATCGAGAAGGTCATCGAACTCGATCAGGAGCACACCAAGCACGGTCTGAACCCGAAGGCCCTGCTGCGCCCGCAGTTCGACCCGACCGCGAAGGGCGACGCCCGCTGGATCGAGGGCGATGGCTACCAGTACTTCGCCAACTCCTACGCCGACGTGGCCGCGTTCGACAAGGAGTTCGACAAGGAGCCGCGCCTCGGTCTGCCCCACCACATCTACCAGCTCGGCACCGCCTCCCAGCGCACGCTGATCGTCTACAACGACGAGGAGATCGACGGCACCGAACTCGAGGTGCGTTGGACCGTCTCCGCGGTCAACACGCAGGACGGCACCGTGCGCGAGGTGGAATCCGGCTCGAAGACCCTCACCGTGGACCACGGCGAGTTCACCGAGACGCCGATCACCATCCATGTGCCCGGCGAAGTGGAGACCTACGAATCCAAGCTCGTCGAGACGCTGAGCGTGGTCAAGAACGGCAAGCTCAAGTTCACCGAAGACAACTTCCTCGGCTGGATCGGCCGTCCGGCGCCCGCCAAGATCGGCTCCACCCGTCCGGACATCGACCTCGGCACCGTGGATTGGGTCTCGCGCAACGTCAAGCACTGCCTGCACCTGAAGCAGGAGGGCGGCGCCCTGAGCGAGAAGTGGACCGCCCGTGTGGTGGACGACGCCGACGGCTCCATCAGCTTTGAGCGTCTCGCCGGCAATCTGCGCCACGAGCAGGAGCTGTTCTACACGGTGAACGTGGCTGGGCTCGAATCCGGCAAGGAGTACACCGGCCAGATCGAATACACCGGCGAGAACGGCGACACCGTGACCGTGACCGTGCGCTTCGTGGCCGGCAAGATGCCGTGCCAGTGCCAGGCCACCAACAAGGCCCTCGGCGCCACCGTGCGCGTCTCCTCCAACTCCGAGCGCAACGGCTGGACCGCCGCATCCCTGGTGGACGGCGAGTTCAAGGCCGATTACAACCACTTCGGCTGGTCCAGCAAGCCCAGCGCCGAAAACCACGACGAGTGGGTGGTCCTGAAGCTCGCCCGCCCGACCACCGTCGCCCAGGTGGTACTCGCCCCGCGCGGCGAGAACCCCGGCGGCACCGTGGCCGAGGCCTTCCATGGCGAAGGCGAGGGCGTCGGCGGTGTGCAGGAGTTCGCGGCAGGACACCGCGCCTTCGACCCGAACCAGGGTCAGGGCTTCCCGGTCGACTTCACGATCTCCGTGTCCGCCGACGGCAACGCCTGGACCAAGGTGGCCGACAAGCACGGCTACGCGCTGCCCGCCAACGGCAAGCCGCGCGCCTTCGACTTCGACCCGGTGCAGGACGTGCGCTTCGTCAAGGTCGAGGCGTCCAAGCTGCGCTCCAACCCGAACGAGCACGACGAGTATGCCCTGCAGCTCGTGGAGATCGCCGTCTACGCCGACCACCACATGCCGGCCATCCCGTCCGAGCCGGAACATGTGACCGTCTCCGTGCAGGCGCACGACGTGCAGGTCGAATGGGCGTTCGCCTCCGACGGCCGCTCGCCGATCCTCGGCACCACGCTCACGCTCACCAACGCCGCCGGCGAGATCATCCCGGTCGCGGTGGAAGGCACCGACACGCACGCGCTCATCGCCGACGTGCCGGCCGGCGAGTGGACCGTGACCGTGCAGGGACGCAACGAGATCGGCGAGGGCGAAAGCGCCACGTCCGAGCCGTTCAAGGTGGGCCGCACCTCCGCCAACGAGGTGGATATGCTGCTGCCCGTGCCCAAGGCCCCGGTGGCCGAGCTGATCGTCGAATCCGGTGCGGTGGCCGTCTCCTGGAACGACGTGGACACCCGCTCCGGCTTCGGCAAGGGCGGCACCAACATCCACCTGACCCCGGTGGATGCGGCCGCCGAACTGCCCAAGCGCGCCGCCTGGGCGCCGATCGGCACCACTGCCTACACGTTCGCCGACGTGGCCCGCGGCACCTATCAGGTGACCATCGAAGCCACCACCGGCGAAGACAAGGTCTCCGCGGCCAGCGAGCCGAGCGAGCCGATTATCGTCGCCGCAGTGCCCGCCAAGCCCAACAAGCCGGGCGTCACCTCCTCCGGCGACACGATGAACGTGACCTGGCAGGCCCCGGCCGACGGCGGCACCCCGGTCACCTCGTACGTGCTCACCCTGCGCAACCTCACCGAGAACACCGTCAAGGTGGTCAAGGCCGAGGCCGGCGAGGAAGCCAAGAGCGTGTCCGGGCTCACGGCCGGCAACTACACGGCATCCGTGATCGCGGTCAACGCGATCGGCATGTCCGCTGAGTCCAGCCCGTCTCTGCCCTGCCTGATCAAGTAAGGGACAGCAGCGCGCGCAATCGGAGGGTGATTCGTGCTCACCCTCCGATTCGATGCGCTAGCAACAAGATTTGTCGTCGTTTCGGCGGCGACATCGCTCCTTGGGGAGCGAGCCGTTCCTTTGAGAACGGAAAACAAGGAAAAAGAACTAAGGAGTTCTGAAGAATGAGCACTGCAATAGCGCAGCCGGCCAAGAAGGCCCCGCAGAAGCTGACTTGGCTGAACATCGTCGGTTATGGTTCCGGCGATCTTGCGAACAACATCGGCTGGCGAATGATGTCGATGTTCCTGGCCACCTACTACATCTACATGGGCATCGACCCGGTGACCACCGCCAACATCTTCCTCTTCGCCCGCTTCTTCCAGGCCGTCGTCTACCTGCTCGCCGGCAACTACGCCGACCGCGTCAAGCCGAACAAGAACGGCAAGTTCCGCCGTCTGGTCGTCTGGTTCGGCGTGCCGATGATGGTCGCCATCGCCCTGATGTACACCATTCCGGCCGATGCCGAGATGGGCGTCAAGGTGGCATGGGCCATCGTCACCTACCTGCTCTACCAGCTGCTCGGCGCCCTCGGCGGCGTGCCGTACGGCGCCCTGCTCGGCGCCATGACCCAGGACCAGAACGAGCGTCAGCGCCTGTCCTCCGCCCGTATGGTCGGCGGCGCCCTGTTCGGCCTGATCGTCACCTTCACGCTGGCCCCGGCCATCAACACCGTCAAGGACCAGGCCGCCCTCGCCAAGCTCATGCTGCCGATCGTCTCCATCTTCTGCCTCGTCGGCGCCCTGATCTACGTCTTCCTGTACAAGACCACCATCGAGCAGATCGATGTACCCGAGCAGCCGAAGGTCTCCTTCCTTGACACCCTCAAGGCCATCGTCATGAACCCGGCCCTGCTCATCCTGTGCTTCGCCACCGGCTTCTACCTGATCGCCACCTGCGTGGGCTCCATCGGACCGATCATCGCCAAGGAAGTCCTCGCCAATGGCGCCGACGCCGGCACGCTGGCCCTCATCACCACCATCGTCACCCTGATCAACGCCTCCATCGGCGTCGTGGCCTCCCCGTTCGGTCCGGTCATCGCCCGCCACCTCGGCAAGAAGGGCGGATGGTACCTCGGCTGCGCCCTCGGCATCATCGGTGGTGTGATGTTCATCTTCGTCTCCAACGTCTGGCTGTCCCTCGTGGGCATGGCGCTCAACGCCATCGGCGCCCAGTTCTGCGGCAACTACGTGTGGGGCATGGAAGGCGACACCGTTGAGTACTACGAGTGGAAGACCGGCAAGCGCACTGATGGCGCCGCCATGGCTGGCCTGAGCTTCTTCCGCCAGATGTTCGGCGCCCTGACCTCCTGGCTCGGCCCGGCCATCCTCGCCTTCACCGGCTACAAGTCCGGCATGAACGTGGCCCAGGACCCGACCGTCGCCGAGAACCTGCGTCTGGCCGCCGGCCTCGTGCCGCTCATCGGCTTCGTGATCTCCGCAGCGATTATGTTCTTCTACCCGGTCACCGAGGAGAAGTTCAAGCAGATCAAGGCCGAGCTCGCCGAGCGTCACGCCGCCGCTGAGGCTGCTGCCGTTCAGGCGTGAAGCGGCAGCCCAGTGGGCTGTTTGTAGCCGAGGCCGAACGGCGACAGCCGTGATGTAATGATGGGTCCGGCCGATAGGCTGGTCCGAAATTGCAGGCTGAGGCGTGATTTCTCTGGGTTCCCCTCTCTGAGGGGAGCCCAGAGAAATCAGCAAACTAAAATCCAAGGGGCTCTGACAGCTCCCATCTGTGAGGGGAGCCCAGATACTATATATCTGCTTAAGGCATTGAGAGGGCGGTGACGATGACCCAACGCAAGGCGACGGACCGTGTCCGTCTGGCTGATGTGGCCGAGGAGGCCGGCGTGGCCATCTCCACCGTTTCCCGTGTGTTCGGCAATCCCGACCGCGTGAACTTCCAGACCGTGGAGCATGTTCGCGCGGTGGCCGAACGGCTTGGATATCGGCCGAATCCGAGACGCCGCAGTGCCGGCAACGCCGTCCTCGGAGCGGCCTCCGCGGGCATGTACGGCACTGCGTCCGCCGACGACATCGGCTCTCATGACGGCTCCGATGACGCCGGCGACGCCCACCGGCCGGCCGGTTCCGTCGGGGCGTCCGCCACTGCCGGCGAGCGTATGCCGGCATCGGCGACGGGTCCCGGTACGCTCCCCTCATCGTCAGCGGCTCTGTCGTCCGGCTCGCAAACCGCGAACGAGAACGGACGGCTGCAGCCATACGATACGGAATCCCGTCGCGGCGGCACGGCCGTACCGCGCGCGAACGTCGCATCCTCCCGCGCCGGCGGCGGTGCGCGGCAGCGCGCCGAACGAGGCGTGGAAGGCGGCATCATCGCGCTCGTCGTCAAGGACACGGCCGACGGCATCTCCTCGCAGATCCTCAAAGGTGCGCAGGTCACGGCAGTGGAGTCGGACAGCGCCGTCAGCATCATCGAAACCGGCCAATCGCAGGCCCGCACCCAGCAGATGCTCACCCATCTCGAAGGCAAGGTGGACGGCATCATCCTCGCCTCCGACTCGCCCAGCATCGACTTCATCCGCAACTATGCGAAGCGCATGCCGCTGGTCGTGCTCAACCGGCCCGTGGACGGCGTGCCCAGCGTGGTGCCCGACCCGCGCATCGGCGTGGTGCGGGCGCTGAGTCTGCTGCGTCGGTACCATCACACCGCCATCACGTATGTGTCCGGGCCGAGCGCCTCGTGGGCCAACCAGTCGCGATGGTCCTGCCTGCACGAGGTGGGGCAACGGATGGGATTCCGCGTGAACCAGATCGGCCCGGTGCATGCCACCGTGGAGGGCGGATATCAGGCGGCGCTGGCGCTGGAGGGCTCCAAGCCCACGGCCGTCATCACGTATAACGACCTCATCGCCGCCGGCATCGTGCTCCGCCTCGGCGCGGACGGCGTGCGGGTGCCGGACGACGTTTCCGTGATCGGCTTCGACAACACACTCATCGCACCGGTGGTCACGCCGCCGATCACCTCGATCCGCATCCCGCGCGCCCAACTCGGCCAGGCCGCGGTCCGGCTGCTGCTCGGCCGGGAGGCCGGCGGATTCCGCAATCCGGCGGACGCCCAGCTCATGGAACGGCTTACCGAACTCGGCGTGCGCAACGAGGACGAGGCCTCGGATTCCGTCACCCTCGTGGATACGTCGATCATCGTGCGCCGGTCGGTGGGCGAGCGGCGGCAGGACCAGGGGTAGGCCCGAAGGCAAGGTGCCGGGGCGAGCCGTGTCGCCGGCTGCCGTGCCGAAACGACGTCGTCGCCTTTGGCCAATAAGCTGGTCAGGTAGCGGTATGTGCCGGGCGTGTGCCGCGCGATGCGAAAGCGGGGAATCATGGCGGAGGTTGACAGCCACGCGCTACGGGCGGCGCTGGACGGCACCGGTCCGCGCAAAATCACGTTGCGCGAGGCTATTGGCTTTGGCATCGGCGACTTCTACGGCGGCGGCCAGCTCACCATCATCGCTACCTATCTTTCCCTGTTCTGGACTACGTTCTGTGGGATGTCCATCGCCACCGCACAGTCGGTGATCGGCCTGAGCGCGCTCATCAGTGCCGTGGCTGCGCTGGTGTTCGGCGTCTTCGATGACAATCTCTACCGTTACAGCCTTGGCCGCAGGTTCGGCCGTCGCCGCTTCCTGCTCATGATCATCGGACCGATGCTGCTCGTGGGCGTGTTCCTGTGGATTCCGGGCTTCCCGGTGGCGGTGTACGCGCTCGTCTACGTGTTCTGGGTGGTGCTCGCGCAGCTGTTCCAGACCGCCTACAACCCGCTGCCCGGCGAAATGACGCCGGATTTCAACAGCCGCACCAAGCTGTCCACCGTGCGACTGTTCATCTCCACCGGCGCGGGCACGCTCATCCCGCTGGCCGGCAGTCTGGTGCTGGCCGTGGTGGGGGAGCGCACGCCCACCGGCTACATGATCTTCACCATCGGCACCACCGTGCTGTTCGCGCTCGCCGTGTTCGCCTGCTGGCGTTCCACATGGGAGATGACCCCGGAGGCCGCGGGCTTCGGCGCATGGGCGCGCGGCGAGCGGCATGACGGCCATATCGGCGCGGCAGGCTGGATGCGCCGCGCGGTCAAGGTGCTGCGCGAATACGCCACCACGCTGAGAATCAAGGAATTCCGCAAGCATCTGTCCATCTACCTGCTCGTGCAGGTCTCGATGGACGTGTTCGGCCAGACCTTCGTGTTCTTCGTGGTCTACAACTGGAGTCACACCGCGGCGTTCGCCTCGCTGCTGCTCTCCTGCGCGGCCGTCTCGCTGCCGCTGATGCCGGTATTCGGCTGGGCCATGACCCGAATCGGACCCAAGAAGCTGTACGCGATCAACTTCGCCGGCTGCCTCATCGGCGTGGGCTGGCTGTTCGCCGCATGGATGCTGGTGGGGCGGGTGTCGGGCGTGGCCTGGACCGTGTTCGCCGTCGTCGGCGCGCTGTGGTTCTTCGCGTTCAAATCGTTGTGCGGCTACCTGCCGTGGGCCGTGTTCCCGTACATCGCGGACATCGACCAGATCGTCACCCGCCGTTACCGCTCCGCCACGTTCTCGGGCATTCAGGCCTCGTGCCGGCAGCTCGGTTCCGGACTCGGCACCATCTGTGTGGGTGCGATTCTGGGGGCGGTCGGCTTCGACGCCACGCGAACCGCGCAGACCCCGACGGCGCAGATCGGACTGGGGGCCGTGCTTCTGGGCTGGTTCGCGTTCGCGATGATCGTCGCCTGGATCATCTCCGCCCATTTGGTCATTGACAAGCGCACTGATGCCGTGCTGCTCGCCGAAACCACCCGTCTGCGCAACGGCGGCGCCAAAGCGGATGTTGACCCGGAGGTGCGCGGCGTGGTGGAGCATCTGACCGGCCTGCCGTACGCGGCTTGCTGGCGGTGATCGGCGAATACTGGCGCCGATTGGTGAATTCGCCGGATTCTCGCGGGATTTCTGTCGGATTTCGCGCCGATTCCGCGTTGAATCCGCGTTGAATCCGGCGAAACCGACTGTAAGTACGCGGCTCAACGAAGTACTCGCGTACTTACAGTCGGAAATCGGCCCCAAAGGGACTGTATGTACGCGGCATGTTCGTTGAGCCGCGTACATACAGTCCCTTTCACGATGTCGCCCGCGCGACCGGAGGCGACTTCTGCACGTTCCTGATGACGGCCTGGATCGCGCGGTGTCGTCTGCGCGGCCGGAGGCGACATAGGGCGGACGGACCGTGTTCGACGTGACCGTGTTGTGTCGCCCGCGCGACCGGGGCCGACGGAGCGGCGCGCGCGGCATGTATTCGTGACATACACTGGGGAATCATGAGCAAACACCATCGCGACCGCAGCTGGGCGCCGGCCCCCGACGCGCTGCCCGCAGACGCCCACGTCATCGACAACCACACGCATGTGGCCTCCGTGATCCCCTTCGCCAGGGCCATGGATCACGAGGCGCAGGCCAAGGGACAGCCCGCCGTACCGGTCTACGATGTGGACCAATTGCTTGCGCAGGCGCAGGCTGTCGGCGTTGGGGGTATCATCGACTGCGGTTGCGAGCTGCCGCACCTGATGACCGCGGTCCAGATGGCGATCGAGCATCCAGGTAATGTGCACGCGGCGCTCGCAATTCATCCCAACGAAGCCGTGCTGCACGGTCATCGCGGCGTGCCCGGCCCGGATGGGCTGCCGATCAAATACAAGCCTTATCACGACGTGAGTTTCGAGGACGCGCTCGCCGAAGTGCATCGCCTCGCCACCCAATACCCCGAGCAGGTGGTGGCCATCGGTGAAACCGGTATGGACCTGTTCCGCACCGGCGCGGGGGCCATGGAGCTGCAGCGCGAGGCGTTTCGCGCGCATATCGCGCTGGCCAAGGAACTGAATCTGCCGATGCAGATTCATGACCGCGACTCGCACAAGGAGGTCATCGAGACGCTGCTCGCAGACGGCGCACCCGAGCGCACGGTCTTCCACTCCTACTCCGGCGACCGCGAGATGGGCGAGATCGCGCGCGAGCACGGCTGGTACCTGAGCTTCTCCGGCACGGTGAGCTACAAGGGCAACGACGGCATCCGCGAGTCCCTGCGCATCGTGGGGCTCGATCACGCGATGGTCGAGACGGACGCCCCGTACCTGACGCCCATGCCCTACCGGGGCAGGACGAACGCGCCGTACATGATTCCCTACACGTTGCGTGCGATGGCCGACACGCTCGATCTGCCGCTGGCCGAGGTGGCGCGTGGCACCCGGGCCACGACCCGCGCGGTATACGGAATCTAAGGCGCGGGGCAACGTCATCGACGCGATCCGTTCCACTGGTGGTCTGTTTCGTAATGGTCTGAATGGTATTGGCCCCGCTGAGGGACCGTTGCCGTGAAGCAAACAGCGGAGCTGTTTGTAGGCAACGTGCGAGCCGACAGGTGAGCCGCCGACAGGTGAGCCGGCATGTCGCGCACGTAGTGCGTCCGTAATTGCAGGATGGGCTGTCAGCGAGGCTGGCTGGGGTGAGACAAGAAGCCGAAACCCTCAACTTGTAGTGAGAAGGGCTAGTAGAAAGAAATAGACAATTCGCCCTATTCGCGTAAGTTGTTAAGAATTCGTTAGGGCGCTACCATGGCTTTCGAAAGTAGGGCATCTCCAGTATGCCGCTCAGCAAGTTTGTTGATGAAATGACTACCCCTCAGTCCCGCTTCGCGGGCCAGCACGTCCGGCAATTACGGACGCGCTACACGCGCAGCCAGCTGGCTCGCCTGTTGGCTCGCACGTCGCCTGCAAACAGCTCCGCTGTTTGCTTCGCGGCAACGTCCTGACAAGGGGAGCCAGAAGATGATCAACAAATTGCTGACGCGGGACACTAGACGAGAGCAGGAGTTCGCGGGCTGTGGTGTGAACCCGCGTGGAGGACGGATGTATGGCTGAGTCGGACAATCAACCCGCGCGCGCCCCTAAGCCGGCAGGCAACGGGCGCAACGATCGCAATGACCGAAGCGTGGCGAACGGTCAAGCGCCCAAGGAGACGGAAGCGTCACAGACATCGAAGTCCGTCACCGGAAAGATTGGCGGGGCAGGCAAGACCGGCCGGGTTTCGGCTGCCAAGCCGGCTGCTAATAGGGCCGGCAAAGCGGTTGCCAAGCCGGCCGCTGGCAAGGCCGCCAAAGCGGCAGCCAAAACCGGCAAGTCCGGGGCCGATGGCGCCAGCAAGCTCAAGCAGGAGGAAGAGGCGCTGCTGCGCGCCGACACCTTCACCAACGCGCCCAAGGTCTCGCGTCGCACGCTGACCCGTGAGGAGCGCGAGGCGCTGGCCAAGCTCAAGGAGGCCGAGAACAAGGAGGCCGAGAAGCTCGCCAGCACCGCGGCCAGGGGACGTATCGGCCGGTGGTGGGCGCGGATGCAGTCCGGCCCGGACAAGGTCACGCTCGGCATGGCCATCGTGGCGCTCGGCGTGGTCTACGGCGACATCGGCACCTCGCCGCTCTACACCGCGCAGACGTTCCTCTCCGGTCAGGGAGGGCTTGGCAATGCGGACCGCGAGGCCGTGCTCGGCATGCTGTCGCTCGTGTTCTGGTCCATCACGCTGATCACCACCGTGAAATATGTGCTGATCGCCATGCGCATCGACAACAACGGCGAAGGTGGCATCTTCGCGCTGTATTCGCTGATCCGCCGGTACGGCGCATGGCTCGCCATCCCGGCCATGGTCGGCGGTGCGGCGTTCCTCGCCGATTCGGTGCTGACACCGGCCGTCTCCATCAGCTCGGCCGTCGAGGGTCTGCAAACGCTGCCACCATTGGAACAGGTCTTTGATGAGAACCCCAGCCTCACGCTGATGATCACCGTGGTCATCATCGTCATCCTGTTCGCCGTGCAGTCGCGCGGCACCGAAAGCATCGGCCGCGTATTCGGCTCCATCGTGCTCATCTGGTTCAGCTTCCTCGCCATCGTGGGACTGGTGAACCTCTCCAACGACTGGACGGTATTCGCGGCGCTCAACCCGGTCTACGGCGTCAAATTCCTCTTCAGCCCGCACAACGAGGCCGGCATTGCGCTGATGGGCACGGTGTTCCTGTCCACCACGGGCGCCGAGGCCCTGTACTCGGACATGGGCCATGTGGGGCGCGGCAACATCTACTTCACCTGGCCGTTCATCAAGGTGGCGCTCGTGTGCAACTACTTCGGACAGGGCGCGTGGATCCTCGCCAACAGCCGCAACCCCGAGTTCAACACGATGAAGACGCTCAACCCGTTCTTCCAGATGATGGACCCGAACGTGCGCTATCTGGCCGTCGTACTCTCCGTCACGGCAGGCGTGATCGCCTCGCAGGCCCTGATCACCGGCGCGTTCACGATGGTCTCCGAGGCCACGCGCCTCAACTGGATGCCGCATCTGCAGGTGCGTTACCCGGCCCGCACGCGCGGCCAGCTCTACATCCCGGTGATCAACGGCGTGCTGTGCGTCTCCACGCTGCTCGTGCTCGCCATCTTCAAGGATTCGGAGCATATCTCCGCCGCGTACGGTCTGGCGCTCACCATCACGATGATCACCACCACCGTGCTGCTTGGCGTCTACCTGTGGCATAACGGCCGTCGTCTGGGCGCGGCACTGTTCATCGTGCTGTTCCTCGCCATCCAGACCATGTTCTTTGTGGCGTCCATGGCCAAGTTCCTGCACGGCGGCTGGTTCACCTGCCTGCTGACCATCGCGATTCTGTTCGTCATGGTCACCTGGGATCAGGGCACCAAGCTGGAGCGCGCGCAACGTCGCCACATGCAGCCGCAGGACTTCCTGCCCGCGCTGGACAAGCTCCATAGCGACTTCCGCATCCCCTATTTCGCGGACAACATCGTCTACCTGACCTCCGATTCGGAGACCAAGCGACTCGATACGGACATCTTCTTCTCGATCTTCGCCGACCATCCCAAGCGCGCCCGCGCCTGGTGGGCGGTGAGCGTGGAGACCACCGACGAGCCGTTCACCCGCGAGTACTCCGTCGAGAACTTCGGCACCAGCTACATCTACCGCGTGCGCATGCGGCTCGGCTTCAAGGTGTCCCAGTCCATCCCGGCGTACATCCACCAGATCATGCACGACCTGTCCAAGACCGGCGAGCTGCCCAAGCAGAAGTCGCTGTACCCGAAGGTGGACGCCGATCCGGACATCGGCACCATCCGGTACGTGCTGATCCACAAGGCCCTCATGCCCGAATCCAAGGTCTCGGCGTGGGGTGCGCTTTCGCTGCAGGTCAAGTACACCATCCGCCATGTGGCCGGCTCGCCGGTCAAGTGGTTCGGACTGGCGCCGTACAACCCGCTGGTCGAGGTCCAGCCGCTGTTCGTCTCGACGCGCCGTCCGCCCCGCCTGAAGCGCATCGGTGTCGCCGACGTGCGCGGCGCCGGTGCCGCTGGGGCGCGCGTTGCCGCCGAGCCCACCCGCGCCAAGATCGATCCAGCGGCCGTGCCCGATCCGCTCGACACCACCTCCGGTCTGGGCCGGCTGGTTCACGCACCCGAGGCTACAGTGCCGTCCGGCAAGAGCTCCGCCAAGACTGCGAAATAAGGCGCAATAAGACCATATAAGCAATCTCTATAACCCCGTCCGCGCGTTCGTGATGATGCTCCACTAGGTTGTCAAGGTATGTGCAGACTACTGGGATACGCGACGGCGGGGTTCAACGTGAGCCTCAACGCCATTTTGGGTTCGGAGAACACCGCTGACTTCCAGGAACTGTCTGAAATCCACAATGACGGCTGGGGCGTGGCGCAGCTCGCCGACCCCGCCGAAGCTCCGTACATCCGCGACGGCGGCGCGCCCACCCCGGAGACCGGCACCAAGATCTACAAGTCAACCGTCGCCGCGCGATTCGACTCCACCTTCGAGACGCTCGCCAACGAGCCCGCCCGTGGCGCGCTGTGGCACCTTCGCCTCGCCAGCTCCAACCTGCCGCTCATCATGGAGAACCAGCAGCCGTTCTACGCCAACGGCCTGAGCTTCATCCACAACGGCGACATCTCGGACGCCAACGGCCGCAACATCGTGACCAACCGTTCCTATCCGGTGGATCACAGCATCCTGCTGTCCACCGGCGGCCGTTCCGATTCCGCCATCTTCTTCGCGGTGATCCTCGAATACATCGGTTTCGGCTTCCCGCTGGACGAGGCCGTGGCGCAGGCCGTGCGCGAACTGCGCCAGGCGTATCCGAAGTCCAGCTACAACTGCATGATCCAGTCCGAGGACCAGCTGGTGGCCCTGTGCGCTGCCGGTCGTGAGAAGACCAGCCCGCGCATCGTCGAGATCTACGACGAGTACGGCCGTGGTGAGCAGGCCGCCGATTACCGTGTGATGCGCTACCGCGCGCTCGAGGACGAGAACGGCGACCCGGCCGGTGTGGTCGTGTCCTCCTCCGGATACGACCAGAGCGACTGGGACGTGCTGGAGAACGATCAGATGATCGTGGCCTCCAACCGCAACGGCACCTTCCGCCTGCGTTCCATCTGAAGCTGAACTGTCTGAGCTTGAACCATCTGGACTCGAACCATCTGAACCTGAATCGTTCCGTTCAGATGATTCAAGCTCAAATCATGCGCATGTGGTACTTGGTGGCCAGCAGCAGGATGTCCGGCACGCCGTATTTGGCCACAAGATCGAGCCAGCGGCGCTTGTTCGCTTCGCCGTATCGCGCGGCACGAGCGGTGTAGGCGTCGACCTGCAGGAATTTCGGCGGCACTGACTTGCTGTGGAACTTGTCGGCGTACATCACCACCTCCTGCTCGAGGTTCACCGGCACATAGTCGGCCGGCGGCAGCGGCAGATCCTGGGCGATGACGTCCTCGCGCGTAAGCCCCACGCCGGTGTGGTTGCGGCAGAACTGCGCGATTGATTCGTCCACGCCTTCGCTGAGCAGGTACTCGTAGCCCTTGAGCCCGTGGAGGATATACTTTTTTCCGCTGAATTTCAGCGGTTCACCGTCTGTGCCGTCGTGCTTGAAGACGCGGTAGGTGCCGATGTCGTGCAGCAGGCCGCCGATGAGCACCAGATGCTCGTCAATCAGGCGAGGCGGCACATGGCCTCCGGTCACGCCGCCGGTCGGCGGAACAAGATAAGTGGGGGAGGGTTGCGTCGCCGGGGCGGCGGCAGCGGATGTCGGGTTATCGGGGGTGCCGGTCAGGCTGGCTGCCGAGCCGGCAAGCGGGGTCGCAACGGTTTCGAGGGTACCGTCGTCTGCGTTATGCTGTGCCGCGCGGTCACCCCACTCCGGTGCGTCCTTGGGCAGGGTGCAGCGGCGCGTGAACAGGGCGTTCTGCCGGCGGGCGATCTGCTGGGCGATGGTGGCCACTATCACGCAATGCGTATGCACCAGCTCGTAGGCCTCCTTGGAAGGTGCGATCTTGTGATGCAGCTCGTCGATTTGCTCCAGCGTGGGAATATATCCGCTCATGATGCCCGCTCCAATCCGTAAGTCGAACCAGCCCCAAGCGTAGCGCGGCCGGCCGGCATTCTTCTGACGGTGTGCGCGACACCCAGGCTCGGGCCTTTTGGATTGGTAGTGCAAGTGCGTTGCGGCTGGAAAGATCGTTTACGTGCTCGCCGGGACTGTATCTGCCTTGCGAGGGGTACATTCTTCGTATCCCGGACAGGTATCTGCTTTGCAAGGGGTACCTGCACGCGCAAAACCCGAGTACAAACGAGACAATATCAACGTTCATACTCGGGTTTTGCGGATTGAGGTACCCCTCGCAAGGCAGATACGTGTTTGCAAGAGGCCGAATGTACCCCTTGCAAAGCAGATAGCTGCCGGACAGGCGAATATGGACTTGCGGCAGTGACGAGAATGGCCGTGGAGGGGCAACTCCACGGCCATTCTCGTCATCCGGTGTCTGATGCTCGCGCTCGGTACGGTTCAGTATCGAACGTTCGACGTCCAGCGACGAATTGCGACGGTCCTTACAGCCACGCCGTCAGACCTCGAACAGGGTGTCGGCAGCCTCGGCGATTTCGCGAGAGGCGGTGAGCACGATCACGCAATGCTTCGGGTCGCCGCTGTGAGCCAGCTTGGCCAGTGCTGCGAACACGGTCACGGTGTCGTCATCGCCGAGTCCGCGCGTCGGCTCGTCCAGAATCAGGACCTCGGCCTCGGTGCTAATCGCGCGTGCGATGGCCACCAGACGCTGTTGCACCAGCGGCAGCTTGCCGACAGCCAGACCGGATGTGGCCTCGGTGAAGCCCACCTTGGCCAGCAGCTCACGCGCGATGACCGGCTTGGGCTTGAGGAAGTTGCGGTTTGAGGCGTTCATCGCGTACAGCACGTTCTGCTCGGCGTCCAGATCCGGCTGCACAGCATGCAGCTGCGGCACAATGCCCAGACGGTGCCCTCGCACCTCAATCGGCTCGAGATCGGCGATGTTCGCACTCTTGTTCATCACCGTGCCGGCGGTGGGACGTACCAGCCCGGTCATGACGCCCATCAGCGTGCGACGCTTGACGTCAGCGGTCACGCCCGAATCCGGGTCGTCCTGGATGAGCAGCGCGTAGGCGTGGCCGGCATAGCAAGCAAATTCCACGCCGCCGAGCACGATTTTGCCCTTGCCGTCCTGCACGCTCACCTTGTTGAGGGCGAATGTCGGATAGGTTTTGAGCAACACGTCGTCCGCGCCACCGCCCACCAGCACGCGATCGATGCGGGACGCCAGTGTCATGGTGGGCTCGCTCTTGGCGCCGGAGGCCTCATGATCGGCCAGTTCGTCCTTCTTGTCGCGCTTGGCGAGAGCCAGCGTCTCGTTGACGCGACGGGCGTTGCGCTCGGTCACTTCGGCGGAGGCATTGGCCGAGGCAAGGGCGTCGCGCTCGGCCTCGGTAGGCTCGTCGGAAGCCTTGGAGTCGGCGGATGCAACGGTGTCGGCGGCTCCGGCGGATTCGGCCGTTTCCGATGTGTCCGAGGCATCTGCTGCGTGGTGATGCCCTGCCGACGGGCTCGCGCTTGTGCCGTCGGTTGCGTCACTGGCGTCACTGGTGTCGCTGGCCGAGCTGACCGTCGCATCGCCGCCTTGCTGAGTGGACTGGCCATCTTCCGCAGTATTCGGGCCTTCACCATGCGTGTCATTGGCGTCCGGAACCTTCGCCGCGGACTTGGACAGTCCGGCCGCCGCCTTGACCTTGGTCGGGTCGGCGCCGGTGGCGGCCGCAATCAGCGCCGCCGTGACGTCGTCCTTATCGATGACCGCGTCGGCGGGTTCCTCCGCCTCGCCGTCATCGGAGGCATCGGCGACCGACTGCTCGGCCGACGCCAAGCTGCTGTAGATGTCGCCGCCGGCGTTAACCGTTGCGTCGTCTTCGCTGTCGTCGTCATCGTCGAAGACGACGCTGAATTGGACTGATTCCGGCAGCGCGCTCTTGTCGGCAGCCTCAGTCGTTGCAGTATCGTCGGCATCGTCGGTATCGCCGGTATTGCTCGCATCATCCACGGCCGCGTCGGCGGCATCCGTGGCCTCATCCTGCTCGGCCGTCTGCCCGGCGGCCTGATCGGGTGCCTGCTCATCCGTCCGCTCGGCGGCGGCGTCGGACGTCGCATCGCTTACCGTGGCCGCCGTCTGGTTCTCGGTCGCATCCGCAGCAGCGTCGGTCTGCTGGGCCTTCTCGGTGTTCTTGTCGTCGCTCATGCCTGTGCCTCCGCATCATCGTCGGCCTTCGCGGCCGTGCCGTTCGTTGTGATCTTCTTGCCCGAGTCGGTATCGGCGTCCGTACTGCCAGCATCGCCCGCGACGTCCGCATTGTCCGTGTTGCCGGCATCGCCCACGGCGCCCGCATTCTTCCCCGTGGATTCGCCGTTGGCCGCATCCGCCGCGGACTCCGCCTCGATGCTTTCGGTCTCGCGCACTGTGCCCCAATCGCCGTCGGAGGCGAACAGCTTGTCCGCGCCGTAGAAGGGCAGACGCAGCGCGGCCAGAATCGCCAGCACCAGAATCGCGCCGAGACCGTACCAGACCATCTTCCAGACCAGATCGGAGGTCACGGGCGTGGCGTGGCCGGCTGCCAGCGCGGTGCCAATCGGCTTGGCCGCGAACGCGCCACCCACCAGACCGATGGCGTAGAACGGCAGCGTGGTGATGAACACCTCAAGCATGAACTGCCAGCCGAGGCGTCCGCGCGTGACGCCCGAGACCAGCGCCATGCCGATCTCGTCGTCGCGCTTGCGGGTCCACACGCCGAGCAGCACCAGCGCGAGCAGCACCACGCCACCGGCCGACAGCAGCAGAATCACGCCGGTCTGCGCGCGGGAGGCCAGAGTCTCGATCGGTGCCAGCGACTTCGTGTACCGCTCGAGCGCGGGGGAGGAGATCGCGAAGCTGTCCGCCGGCAGCTTGGACTTCTTGAGCGTGTCAACCACCGACTTGTACGTGGCGGCGTCGCTGATGTTGAACACCACGTTGAGATCGGGCAGCGCCCAGCCGCTTACCGAGTCGTCGGAGGACTGCGGGTCGAGGCCGGCCTTGGAGAAGGTCTGGTAATTCGTGTAGATGGCGTTCTCGCGGTTGCGGGCGGTCACCACCGGGTTGTCCGCGGCCGCGTCGGCCGTGTACTCGTAGATGCCGCGCACCGTGAGTTCCGTGGTCTTGGACTTGTCCGCCGCGGCGGCCACCTTGAACTTGTCGCCCACCTTGAGGTTATTGGCCTTGGCGAAGGCGGCGGAGACCAGCGCGCCCGTCGTGTCCGGGTTGTCGGACTGGTTGTCGTAGCTCAGGGCTTTGCCGTCGGTGATGGTGTAGGTGCCGAGGTCGTTGGCCTTGGCGGCGTCTTTGGTCCAGAACGCGCGCCAGATGAGCTGACCGCCGGTCTCATTGTCCGAGGCGGAGCCCAGAGGGCCGCCGTCCAGCGCCTTGAGGTCGCCGGAGACGCGCGCCGGCACGGTCTCCGTGACCGTGAAGTCAAGCGTGCTGGTGGCCTGTTGGATGGCCGTGGCGTACTCGGTGTAGCTCGTCCACGTCA
The DNA here is from genome assembly GCF_006408945.1 of Bifidobacterium sp. UTBIF-78. Classification (NCBI taxonomy): domain Bacteria; kingdom Bacillati; phylum Actinomycetota; class Actinomycetes; order Bifidobacteriales; family Bifidobacteriaceae; genus Bifidobacterium; species Bifidobacterium sp. UTBIF-78. Next base: position 18,263 of record NZ_JFAO01000023.1, on the reverse strand, counting down.
TGTACTGCTTGGTGGAGGCGGAGTCGGTGGCCGAGACCTTCTTCCATGCGGCGGCCGTGGGACGGATGGCCAAATCGGCCTTCTGCGCGTCGTATGTAGTGGTGTGTGCGGTGGTGTTTTCCTGAATGATGGCCAGCCCGGCAACCGTGCCGAACGTGACCGCCAACGTGACGAACGCGGTAAGGGCCGTGCGCCCCTTCGAACGCATCAAAGCCCGCCAGGCGTTGCTGAGGACGAACATGTGCTACTTCTCCCGTTCTCCTAAGCCGAACAAATCATACGGCTCCCACTATTGCTGCGCATCGTGACCGTTTTCTTGCGCATTACTGTTATACCTCTCAACGAACCCTGAGAACATGCTGAACGCGATGTGGCGGTCGTGCGCGGATTTGCCCATGTTTGCAGCCCGATTTGCCCGCTGTTGCGGGGCAGTAGGTACACTGTCAAGAGATTGCGCTCTGTTGGGTCCGGCCGTCGTCGCGCCGCCATGCGGGTGCCGCGCTGCCATGTGCGCCATGTTGCTGCCTGGTCGCTGCCTGTGCGGTGTGCCGCATGGAAGCTATATGGAAGCCGTATGGCGTGCGTGGCATATGCGTGTGCGTTTGCATGCGAGCGTGCATACGAACGTGCGTGGGCGGACTGTGCGCGGAGCGTTGCAGCGAGCGAGATTGTGCGAATGTGCGATTGTGAGATGGGCAGGTGGGTATGCGATCCAGTTCAGGACGTCACGGACGTCGCGCCAGGAGTTTCCGCGCGGATGATGACAGCCGGCTGGAGGGCCTGTCCGGAACGCCCGGCGACAGCGTGAGCGGTGCAGGTGATGCGAACGGCGCGAACAGCGTGGATGGCGCGGGTGCTGCGACCGGTGACCACGGTGACCATGATGTGCATGGTTCCACGGCTCATGACGATAATCGCATCGGCAAGGATGGCGTCAGCAAGAATCACATCAATAAGGACGTCGTCAATAAGGACGTCGTATCCTCCGGCTCCGGCGGCCATCTGAAGTTCGGCACGCCCCAGCATGTGGGCCGCAAGGGGCGTTCGCTGCTCGCCCGCACACCGATTTGGGCCCGCGTGCTCGTGGTGTTCCTGATGACGTTGTTCGCCGCGGTCTCCTGTGTGGTAACGCTGTACGCCGCGTCCGCCGCGCGCATGGTGTCGAACGCGCAGGAGGTGCTGACTTCGGCGCAGGGGCTCGCCAACACCGCGCTCGGCTGTGGCAGCGACCAGAGCCTGTCCGAGATGGCCCTCGACCTCGTTGATGCCACGAACAACCTCAACGAGGAGCTGAACGGTCCGCAGTGGGACTTCGTGCGCGACCACACGCGCTATGGCAACGACATCACCGCCGCGCGCGAGATGCTCGCCTCGGTGGATGTGCTCGTCAACGGCCCGTTCACCGATTTGCTCAATCTGGCGGGCCGCCTGCAGGGCTTTTCGATGAAGAACGGCACGGTGGACGTCAGCGCCCTCATGGACATGCCGAACATCGTGGCCGATACGCACAAGGACCTGAAGGCGCAGATTGCCCGGCTCGACGCCATCGATACGCCGACCATCGGCCGCGTGGCTTCGATTCTGAGCACCGAGAAGACCGCGCTTAAGACGGTCGATTCGATGCTGACCGAATACGACGACCTGGTCAACCTGCTGCCGCAGCTGCTGGGCCAGAACGAGGAGCGCACGTATCTGGTGCTCGTCCAGAACCCTGCCGAGCTGCGGTCCGCCGGCGGCATGGTCGGCACGATCGCGGCCGTGACCGCACACAACGGCAAAGTGACGATCGGCGATTTCGCCTCGACAATCAACTGGGACATCCCGGATGAGCCGCTGGACGACACCGTGTATCAGGAGCGCGACGTCTTCGGCCACACCTTCGACGAGTACCCGGCCACCACCACCATCAACCCGGAATTCCAGCGCGTGGCCCAGTACAACAAGTACCTGTGGCTGCACCAGAAGGGCCATGAGAACAAGAACGTGGCAGGCGTGATCGGCCTCGACCCGGTGTTCCTCGAGTCGCTGCTCGACGCCACCGGCGAGGTGACGCTCTCGGACGGCAAGGTGCTCAACGGCGACACCACCGTGCCGTTCATGCTGCACGACCTGTACATCGAGCACCCGAAGTTCGACGACCAGAACAAGTACGTGTCCGAGGCCGCGCACGAGATCATGACCCATGTGCTGGGCAACGCCAACGGTTCCACTCTCTCCGCGCTGCTGAAGTCGGTGCGCGAAACGTCCGCCGGCGGGCACCTCAAGCTGTGGATGGCGAATCAGGCCGAGCAGTACTCGCTGATCTCCACCGGCCTCATCGACGACAAGGCCGGCGGCGAGCTGTCCACCGATGAGACCAAGCCGCAGGCCGGCATCTACCTGTCCGAGCTGCAGCAGGGCAAGCAGGACTGGTATCTCAAGACCACCACGACCGTCACCAAGACGTGCGGGGACACGTTCGCGGCCGATAACGCCGCCGCGACCGGCTCGCTCGACAACCGCATCATCCAGCCGGTGATCGGTACTCAGGTGAGCACGATTCCGGCCGATCAGCTGGGCGAGGAATACACCGTGACGTTCACGATGAGGAACACGATGACCAAGGAGGAGGCCAAGACCTTCCCCGAATTCATCACCGGCGGCACGGACTCCGAGATTCCCGGCGGCCAGCTGTACCGTGTGGTGCTCACCGCGCCCGTGGGCGGCGAGATCACCGTGGTACAGGCCGATGCGGTCAAGTGGGGCGCCAATTACGGCACGCTGTACGACCGCCAGTACCTGTCGTTCGATCAGGACTGGATTGCGCCGGGTGAGGAGCGGACCATCGCCTTCACCGTGCGCGTCAAGAACACCGCCACCCAGCCGCTCGACGTGGTGACCACGCCGGTGGTGAACAAGGACGGCATCGAAACCGGCTCGGACGGCAAGGTGACCGACGAATGTCCCGCCGGCGGCACGGGTTCCGCCGCCGCACAGGCAAACGGCGGGGCTGCGGCTGGCACTGACGGCACGGGTGCCGGCGTCGGCACCGGTGCGGATGGCGTTGCGGGCGATAGCGCAAACGGCACTGCAAACGGCCAGACCGGTACGCAAACGGATGGTCAGGCCGCGAACGACGGCACCGGCACGACGACGAACGGCCAGGCGGGCCAGCTCGGCGGCCAGTCGGCCAACGGACAGAACGGCACTACCGCGAACGGCACCGCCGGCACTACCGTCAAGGATCCGACCGCCGGCCTCAACGCCCTAGACAAGCTCAAGAGCCAACTCTCCTGCCCGGTGGACATTAAAACCCTCGCCGGTGCCGTCTGATGGTGATGGATTATGCGGTGAAAGGTGGTGATGCTCATGGCGAGACACGCGAAGTCTCGTGAGCATCATCAGCGCGACGTGAACTACGACCTGCTGCGCGTGGCGGCGATGTGTCTGGTGATCGGCGTGCATGTGGTCAACAACTACATGCCCGTCAAAATGACGCTCACCGGCCCGGCCGAAACCGTGCGGTTCACGCTGTTCGCCCTGTTCATGACGTGCAATCCGCTGTTCATCATGGTCTCCGGCCGCTTCAACCTTACGTTCCGCGTGGGGGAGGCCGCCGGAGAGGCTGGCTTCCGTCGCAGTGAAGAGGCGAATGGTGATGACAACCGGCTGTCCGGGACGTCGGGATCAGCGTCGGGCTCGGAATCGGCTCCGGACGGGGATGGATCGGGAGTGGCGACCTTACAACAGACGACCTCACAACAGGCCGATGATTCGCGTCCGTCCTACGGCGACCAGCCATCGGTCCGTGCGGCCCTCGCCCCCTATTTCCGCTATTACTACAAGCGATTCGTGTCGCTAATCGTCCCATACCTGCTGTACGCGGGCGGCCTCGGTTTCGTGGCATATCTGGTGATGGACCATCGTTCGGTGGGCGGTGCGGTGGCCGGCACGCTGTTCGACCTGTTCTCCGGGTACGACGATTCCGTGTACTGGTTCGTGTTCATGCTCGCCGGATTCGTGCTGGCCACGCCGTTCCTCGCGCCGATGATGCAACGCATCGGCCGCACCGGCGCATGGCTGCTCATCGGACTCGCCGCCGCGGTGGCAGCCGCCGAGCAGATCTGCGCGCTCGCCGGCTATCCGCTCACGTTCCTGAGTTCGTTCCCGTGGCGCGGACTGCTGTTCTACTACCTGCTGGGATACGTGCTCGAATACTATCCGCCGAGCAAGCGAGCCCGTCACGCGCTGTACGCGATCGCCCCGTTCGCCCTCGCATGGACGGTCGCCACGCCCACGCTGTTCCCCGGCCATCCCGCCCAAGTCAACCGCACGCTCACCGTGGCCTATGCCGTGGTGGTCTCCGCCGTGTTCCTGTTCTTCCGCTACGACGTGCACATCCGCTCGGAACGTGTGCGCAAGGCCATCATCTGGCTTGCCGGCTACTCCTACACCATTTATCTGGTCCATTCGCCGCTCTCCAAGGTGGCAATCGGCCGCTTCCTGCCCACCCCGACCAACGACCTCGAATACGCCGGTGTGAGTGTCCTCATGTTCCTCGCCACGCTGCTGGCTGCCCTCCTCTTCGCCCTCATCGCCGACAATTTCCTCCTCAAGCCGTTGCAGAGGTTGTTGCGGCGGGTGTAGCAGCGACGTGTGAACGTGCGCAGTGTGTTTGATAAGTCGGCATTAGGGATAGCTGGCCGCGAAGCGGTCTGAGGGGGTTGAGGGGTAGCCATATTCTTAACGACTCTAGCCGACGACAGCCATACCGTCGAACAGATTCCACCAAAACTGTTCACCCTCCGTTCGCCTAACACCCCAAGAAACCCCGGAATATCGCCCGCCGCCGCGCGCCAAAAGGGTTATCATGGCCGTAGTCGCCGACTGGAGAAGGGGTGCCTCCGCAAGTTCGGCCGGGAGAGAAGAACCATCGAGGATTTGGAGAGTTATGCCTCGCATTGTTCAGGGGATGAGGAAGAGCCTTATCGGCGCCATGACAACGATTGCCGTATGCCTGTTGGGTGCGGTGCCCGCTGTCACAGCGTATGGCAATGAGTCGTCGCAGCCGCAAAGCGGCAGCGCGGCCACCGTGCAGTCCCAGCAGCCGGATCATCAGCAAACATCACAAGAGTCAGCGGAGCAATCTCATGCCTCGCTGACGCCCGACGCTCAAGACAACCTGTCAAAGGGCGCGGCGTACACGCCGACTATTCAAAAGGCATCACAGGGCCGGCAAAGCAACGCCACTAATGCGTCACAACCAATCGACGACAGCCAAGCAAAAAGCGCAAGCACCCCCACAACCGAATACGAAGTGCTCGCGCAGCTGGCCGCAGACAATAAAGACGTCATCAAAGATGGCATATATGCATTCGCCAGTGGTGTCGGTGGCGGTCAAGTAATGGATGTAAACGCTGGTTCGGGGGCTAATGGCGCCAATGTGCAGACGTATAGCAACAATCACACGTCCGCCCAACGCTGGAAGGTAACGCATGATGCCGATGGTTTCATCGTGCTGACTAATTTGAAGAGCGGCAAGGTTCTAGATGTGCATGGCGCTGCCGCCAAGGTTAAAGCCAATGTGCAGCAGTATTCTGCCAATGGCACTGCAGCTCAACGCTGGGTGGCGGTACCTGCGAGTGGCGGCAACGGATACGTGTTTCACTCAGGCTTGGATGCGAATCTAGTATTGGATGTTGCCGGCGGTCTGGCCCGCAACAAGACCAATGTGCGACTGTACCGAGCTAATGGTTCCAACGCCCAGCGTTGGTCATTGGATACGTCTCCCTACGTATATGGAATTGTTGAATCCTATTGGCAGCAGCATAAAACGCTTGGTGAGCCAAAAGCCAATGAGCAGAATGCGGATCACTATTTGATTCAGGAATTCGCCAGCGGTACGGTTTACGCCAAGACCGATGACGATGTGAAGAGCGCCGTATACTCCGTGCAAGGCTCCATGTACGGTTTGTATGCCGAGGAAGGTGGGCCAACAGGCTGGCTTGGCTACCCAATTACGGATGTACAAACGTCCAAGGATAGAATCGCCCAGACTTTTGAACATGGCAGCATCATCTCTCGCAATGATGGCAGCAACGTCCTCGCCATGAGCGAGGAGATTTCCAATTATTGGATTTCCCAAAAGGGCGCGACCGGCTGGCTCGGCTGGCCTAAGACCAGTGCTGAGATTGCTGGTGGTCGTACGGCGCAGGAGTTTGACGGCGGTACGGTCTATGTCTATCCTAACGGTGACACAGTGCCGAGTATTCGTAGCAAGTACGCGCAGACTGGCAGCTGGTCGCTTGGAACATCTTCCAGCAATATCACGGTGAAAAGCGGGAAGTATTATATTCACGAGTACACGAAGGGCGCGATTTTTACCACGTCTGAGACCGATGCATCCGCCGCGACAGTAATGGATGGTGACATCTACGACTACTGGTTCAAACTTGGTGGCATAGCAAGTTATCTTGGCGTACCCATTGATGATGTTGAAACCATGGGCGAGAGCGGTTACCTACAGAAATTCAGAGGCGGCATAGTCTACGTTTCCGGAACCGGCGATATTTGCGATGTACATGGAGGTATCCTTACCGAATACGCCAAACAGGGTGGCGCAGACGGCAAACTTGGATTGCCGACGTCACATGAGACTGCGACTGTGAGGAAGGGTGTGTGGCAGTCGTTTGAGCATGGCGCAATCTATTGGCGTCCACACATCGGCTCATACACCATTTCCGGTGAATTCCTCCGACGTTATCAGTCTCAAAATGCTGAGCGTGGTGATCGCGGTTTTCCAACTTCTGAAGAATACAACGACCGTGGCCACACCCGTCAGGACTTCGAGCATGGCTCGTATTGGCAGGGCGGCATGCCGGCAGGCGTGTATTCGCATAACGTCCGGTGGGCCGGTCAGCCGAATAACTTCTATTGCGCGCCGGCTTCCGGCTATATGATTTTTGCCACTGCCGGTCGTAACACGGCCGCCGGTGGCGCGCCGCTCTCGATTGAAGCCATGGCCCAGTACATGCACACGGCGTTGCCCGCTGGTACGTGGGAGGCGGACGCCGTGAACGGCATGAATAACTGGGTCGGCACGCCGATGTTCACGGCACACGGCTACCCCAGCTATGAGGCGCTGCGCAATGAGGTCATGCATTCGTATGAGACCGGTTACGCTCCGATGCTGTTTACCTACGAGCGCCGTGGCGGCGCACATCCCAATGGCCATGCGAATGCCTCGTTTGGCCACGCCATGGTGGTTGACGCATACAACACTCAGGATGATGGCGTGCTAATCGCTGACCCGTTGGCCTCGTATGGTGGCTCGCAGAAGTTCTGGGATCGTCTTGGCCCGTTCCGCGAGCACTACATGACGTGGAGCCTTGACAGCGATCCTGCTGCCATCATCACCGCGCGCTGAGTGGGATTCACTGGTACATGGCAGATACAGAGCCGGCAGTGCACAATCAGCAGTCGAATCAGCGACGTATCCGACGAGCAACGTTGATTATTGCCGCGATTGCGGTTGCGGCAATAATCGCGGCAATCGTTGGGATTATCGTATGGCCGCACCCCGAATATGAGGGGCCGGCCATCACATCCGCCCGGTCTGCCGGTGCCTCCGTCACGCAGCAGAATAAAGGTCCTTTGACTTCGACCGCTCTCCCGTTCTCCGTTGACGGTGTGCCCGCTAATGGTGACGTCGTAGAGGTTGCGGAAGGTGCGCAGCCGGCCTCGCTCGGGGATTCCTGGACGTTCGGCGGTGATTTTTCGCAGATCGGTTCGTTACCGGTCTCCGCGAACACCGTCTTCGGCTCCTCAACTACCAATCCTGATGATTTGCGGGCTTATTACGCCGCGCTCATCAACCGTGGCGAGAATGCCGGAAACGCGGGAAGTAACGGGGTCAACGACCACAGCGCCACTGCCCAGAACATCGACCCCGACGCCCAATCCGGCACGTTCTACGAACCGCAGGACGGCACCGGCGACACGAATCGCGTGGTATGGCGATCGTCCACGATGAACACCGTGGCCCAGAACAACGTGGATAATTGGCGGTTGCAAACGTGGAACAAGGCCGATGGCAAGGCTGTTACGCTTGGCACGGCGAAAGACCTGAACGGTCGCGATGACACGCCGCCCACCTATGGCGAGGTGGTTCCCACGTTCAACCAGCGCAATGCCTATTTCGCCGCGAACGTATTCAAGAACAATGTATGGCAGGAGTCAATTCTCCAATACCCGCTGGATGTTGCCGGCCAAAGTGCCGAGAGCACTTCCAGATCGCGAATCGTTGCAGCCGGCAATTTCCCCGCCGCAGTGGATGACGGCGTGATTTTCGCCACGGATGCTACCCAGAACAATGACTTCCGTGCCTATGCTGCGCTCAAAAGAGCCACAGATACGGCCACCGGCGACCGTGATCAGTCCGGCGCGCCAGCCCAATCCAGCAACTCCGGCACCCAGCCCGCCGCGCCCACCACAATTTTCACTGTCCACTCAGCCAACAACGCATGGGGCATTGCCGGCGTCTGGGCCCACGGCACATACCGGGCCGTGGCCTTCTCCGACGGCACCCAGCAGTCCGGCAACTACATCGGACTCTGGGCCGACGATTTCAAGACCAACCTCGGTTGGATTCACGTTAAATCCGCCAGTGTGGTCGCCTCGATGAACAACGACTGGATCGTCTGGGGTTCCGGCTCCCAAGCCGACAACGCCGGCATGTACGCCTTCAACTGGCAGCGTTCCGAAGTCGAATACCTAGGAGCCGTGCAGGGCTATTCCCGCCCCACCATCGCCTCCGACTCCAACACCGTGATGGTCCCCAAGTTCGACGGCACCACCAAAGCCGTCACCTTCACCGTCGGTACACTCCAGTAAAGACAAGAGCACCTCTCACATCTCCGGAGAAGCCATAGAGCGACTTATATCTCGTGTCTACAGCCGACCGAATGCAGGCTCCGTGGAGGTAAAGCATAATCATACTTCTGGCTCCGCTCCTCCCCTCAGCCAGCTATGTTGGCAGCTCCCCTCAGAGAGGGGAGCCATGGAGATGTTGTGTATTTCGTGCCTACAGCTAACTAAAAGCAGGCTCCCCTCTCTGAGGGGAGCTGTCGGCGCAGCCGACTGGGGGGAGTCCACAGCAAAACCCTAATCCGACTCTCCCATAACATGCCGCCGCAAGAACGCCGCATTATTCGCATCAATGACGAACCGTTTCCGGTCGTTCTTCGCCATGTTGTCCAAAATAATCCCGGTGGAAATCAACAGCAGCCCTGCCACGATCATCATCACGGAGCCGATCAGAGTCGGGAAACGCGACACCATGCCGGTGTGCCAGAAATCGACCAGCACGCTGCCGGTCAGCAGGAATCCCAGCAGCCCAATAATCACGCCCGATCCGCCAAAGAACGGCAGCGGCTTGTACTCGCGGATCATGCGGAAGATGGTCGACAGCACCTTGATGCCGTCGCCCACCGTGTCCAGCTTGGATACGGACCCGGCCGGCCGGTCGCGGTATTGAATCGGCATCTCGTACAGCTTGAGGTTGTTGTTCAGCGAGTGGATGGTCATCTCGGTCTCGACCTCGAACCCACGCGAAAGCACTGGGTAGGTCTTCGCAAACGTGAACGAGAACGCGCGGTATCCGGTCATGATATCCGTCACATGCGCACCGAACAGCCCGTTGATGGATCCGCGCACCAAACGGTTGCCGAAATTATGGAACGGGCGCTTGTTCTCCTGGAAATACGTGGAGGAAAGCCGGTCGCCGATGACCATGTCGTAGCCCTCGACCACTTTATTCACCATGGCCGGGGCGGCGTCCGCCGGATAGGTGTCGTCGCCGTCGGCCATCACGTACACGTCGGCGTCGATGTCCTCGAACATGGCACGAATCACATTGCCTTTGCCCTGCCGCGGCTCACGGCGTACCACAGCGCCTTCAGCTGTGGCGATTTCAGCGGTCCGATCGGTGGAGTTGTTGTCATATACGTACACAGTCGCGTCCGGCAGCGCGGCGCGGAAGTCTCGCACCACCTTGCCGATGGTCACTTCCTCGTTGTAACAAGGCAGTAATACGGCGATGGATGGTTTCCTCTGTTCTCCTGGCATGCAGCCCACTATAGACGGTGTAGGCAACTACAGTATGGCAGTCGTAATCAATGAAAATCAGAAACTGTACCCATCTACATTGGACAACGTAGTTCACGGTCATCGCTATGTGCGTCTTGTGAGAGGAGGCACACTTTCAAAAAAAGATGGCGAATAACCGACGGTACGATAACGTGTGATGGGTTATAGGATGGCACTGGTCAGGAAGGCGCGGAAGCGAACAGTGCCTATGCGTGGGGAAGAGAAGATATGTCTGTAATCACGATGCTGCGAAGCGTCCGCTGGTCGTATGGCATCCCGTTGCTGCTGGCGTTCTGTTTTGCCGTCGGGACGTATTCCGGTGGGAATAAGGGCGAGTTGACCATGGGATCGCCGCTTTTCATGGCCTACTTTGTGCTGTACGGAGTGCTGTTCTGCGTGGCTTTCCGATTCGCTCGCCGGCTGCTGCTGCGCTATGTCTCCCGATGGTCAGACGGGGCAAAAACAACAGGCGGCAAAGCGCGAACCTGGTTCCCCACGGATCTGAGGCCCCGCACCGTGGCAGTACAATCCGGCGTGATGTTCTTGTGTTGGTTGCCGTATCTCATCGGCTATTTTCCGGGGTTGTACTGGTATGACACCTCGTGGCAGCTGTACCAATACTTCCAGTCGCCGCAGGCAATCACCGACCACCACCCGTTCATGGACACCTACCTGTTCGGATGGTTCGCCGAAATAGGGAACAATCTGTGGAACAACCCGATGTACGGCCTGTTCATTCTGATCGTCATTCAGCAGATTCTCGCGGTAACGGCGTTGACCTGTGCCGCCGGATATCTGGCCCGCTTCCGGATTCCTTGGGGAATCGGGATCGCCGTGTATGCCTTCTTCTGCCTGTTTCCCTTCTTCCCGACGATTTTCTCGTCGCTGTCCAAGGACAGCGTTGCAGCCCCGTTCTTCATCATCTTCTGCTTGTTGGTCTGTGAGAGTATTCGTGTCAAGGGAGCTGTTGCGCGCCCGTGCGTGTTTTACACGTTGTTGATTGTGATGGCGCTGCTGGCCTGCCTGACCAAGAAGACCGGCGTGTACATCATCGTCCCCACGCTGCTGGTCATGCTGCTGCTCCGGCAAAAGGCGAAAAGCAGGATCGCGTTGGTGGCAGTGACCATTCTGCTGTCCTCCATCATGGTCGTGGCCATTCCGAAGGCAGTGCTGCCCGCCCTGCATGTGCAGCCGGGGGAGAGCAGCGAGATGCTCGCCGTACCGTTGCAGCAGCTGGCTCACGTGGCCAAGAACGACCCGTCGGGTTTCTCCCATGACGAGCTCGCCATGATGAACCGCACCTACCACATGTCGATGGACAAGCTGGGCAAAGCGTACTCATATATGGCCGCGGACCCGGTAAAGGGTAGCGGGCCGGCGCGAACCGACCGCTCGGCTTTTGTCCGTATGTGGACACAGCAGGGACTCAAACATCCGTCCGACTATTTCGGCGCGTGGGGCGGACTGGTAGCCGGATGGTTCTCGTTCGATGCGCTTTCGAATTCCGATTGGACGCTACTGCGGGCATTCCCGAATTCGTCGCACCACATGGAACAGCTGGACGCACTGATCCATTGGGATTCGGACACGCTGGCGGGGGAGCAGATGTATCGGATGTACCGTGAAGCGTTCTTGGGGATGCCTTTGGTGAGCGCGCTGTTCTATAAGAGCCTCTGGGCCTCGGTGATTCCGTTCTTCCTGGTGTTCATCGTGCTTCGGATGAAGCGTGGCCGCAGGAAGGCTCAAGCACTGGTGATGCTCATGCCGATTGCCATGACCGTGCTGTCCCTGTGGGCAGGCCCCACGTCGTTGTACAACGAGGCCGTGCGGTACGTACTGCCGTTGGTGTGCGTGCTGCCGGTGATGGGTGTGATTCTGATCGGGATGGCTGCGACGCACGATGGACGCACGGCGCAGACGAACGACGGCCAAGCCAAAGAGCCCGATGATCAGAAGAACGCATAAGACCTACCCCATGGAGGACCCCACACCAATGACCGCGATGTCACCGACAGCATCGACCTCGTCGGCAACGGTAGCAACAGCCGCAACAGTCCGTGATGATGGCAAGCCCGCAGGCCGACCCACAGCAGACAGGTCTGCGCCGCTCGTGTTCGTATACTGCCTGAACATCCTCTCCTGCTTCGCGGTCGTGCTGCTGCACACCACGCTTCCTGTGTACGGCCCTACGCCTACGCACCTGTGGATGAGGATGGTCGGGCTGCAGGCGCTCGCCATCTTCGCCGTGCCGATCTTCTTCATGATCAGTGGTATGAATCTGCTGGGCTACCGTGACCGGTACTCCACGGAGACCTTCTTCAGGAAGCGCCTGTGGCGCGTGGGACGGGCCATCCTGCTCGGTAGCGTGGTGTGCTACCTGCTTTACGGCCTGTTCTCCAGTTCGTTCTACGGCACGGACTCCTTCATCGGCAAGTTCGGCATCGTGGATTTCGTCAAGAGGTTCCTAACCAACCAGATCAACGACACCTACTGGTTCTTCTACTCGATCATCTATTTGTATGTGCTTACCCCGGTGCTGTCGCTGGTGGTGAGGAACCGGCGCTGCGTCGAATACATGCTGGCATTGACCGCATTGGTCGCGGTGGTGTTTCCGCTGGCGGAGCGCTTCCATCTTGCGCCCGCATACGTCAACACCCTGTTCGGCTGGCCACTGTTCTCTTCGATCTCGCTGCTGTATTTCCTCGCCGGATACTATTTCCATGTGTATTGGAAGCCCGTCAGGCATCAGGCGGCGCTCGCTGGCACGGTGTTCGTGCTGTGCGTGATCGGCATGACGTGGATGGGGCTCCGTTCCAACGAGTACGGACATGCAGGAGCCTACGACTCATACTATGCGGGCATCACGTCTCCACTCTGCGTGCTGCAGACGCTAGCCTTGTTCCTGCTGTTCCAGTCGTTCGAACCAAAGCTGCGGAATATATCGGCAAAAGCCATGCAGTGGCTGAAGCTGGTCTCAGGCGCATCGCTAGGCGTGTACCTCTTCCATATCCTCGTAATCAACTGGATTCATCCAGACATACTGTCCCGTGTTTTGGGCAAACTCAGCAGTCTTCCTTTCCTCAAAGCCGTGGTCGTATACGTGGCCGTGGCGGTCGCGGTGATGGCTGGCAGATGGCTCATCGCCCGTGCCAAGCGACTTTGCCATAGCCGTGCGGCGGATTAGCCGTTTCGGATGCCTCTGCCGTAAGCCGTTCTCCTGCAAACATTGTCAGTGTTTTGCATGAATATGCGGTCACCCACTCAGCCACCCCAAGCAAAACCGGCTACGCTAGTGCCCGGTTGTGCCTATCTTGGGCCAATGATCGTACTTGGGAAGTTGAGGGAAACCGCGAATGAGACTGAAATTGAAAGCATGTTGCGCGGCATTGGCTTCGGCCGCGCTGCTGTGCGTCGTGGGAGCCGCTCCGGCTTCGGCATTGACCGATACGCCGGTATCCGCCGATGGCGGTAGCACCGTCACTTTGGCCGATCAGGAGACGACGTCTACCACAGACGCCATGCCCGGCAATCCGAATGCCGACCTGCCGAACAAGGTCAGCGGCAAGATTCCCGATAACGCCACGGTGGTGTCCGAGAATCTGGCCGTCACCAACGACGGCAAGGTGAAGGACCTCGAAACCGGCAAGACCGTCACCGATCCGGAGCTGGTGGGCACCAAGGACAAGCAGCCCGACCCGCTGGCCAAGACCAACGGCGATTCGTTCATCCCGGTTAAGGCTTCGGACGTCAAGCAGGCGGTCGCCGATTCTGCCGCGGCCAAAAGCGCGGACAAGAATACGGCCGAGAACGGGACAAAGGCCAAAGCCCAGAACTCCGCGACAAGCACCGAAGCAAAGGTCCGTCTCGCGGCGCTCGGCAACAACGAATACGGCGCCTACTGGGGCAGCTACAACGGTTCGCCAGCCTTCTTCGATGCCGGCGGTAACGTCTTCGTCAAGAACGCCAAGGGCGTGGTCGACGTGTCCGAATGGCAGGGGCAGATCGATTGGGCCAAGGCCAAGGCCAATGGCGTTGAAGGCGCCATCATCCGCCTCACATACGGTTGGGGCAACGGATACGATAAGTATGCGTTGTACAACATCAGTGAATGCAAGCGTCTTGGCATCCCGTTTGGCATTTACATGTATTCGTACGCTTACAACCAGGGCGGAGCCGTCGGAGAAGGCCAGTACACCGCCCAGCTGCTGCAGCAGGCTGGCGTGAGTCCAAGCGATCTTTCCTACCCGGTGTATTACGACCTTGAGCAATGGTCGTGGACTGGATACACGCCGCCGACCAGTCCGGCTGTATATGACACTATTGTCAACGCTTGGTACGGCCAGATGCAGTCTGCCGGATACAACAACTTGGGTGTGTATTCATATACCACATATCTCAACGGTCCACTGAACAGCTCCAACATCCACTCTAAAACGAGTTGGGTGGCCCAGTATGCCGGTTATATGGGCTTTACGGGTTGGTCCACGACCAAGCGTGGCTGGCAATACACGTCCGGCGGCAATGTGCCTGGTATTGCGGGATCGGCTGACCTTAATGCTTTTGGTACTACGGATGGTTCCGCTTCCGGTGGCAGCACGACTACGGTTATTGACGCCACCAAACTTAATGCGGTGATCGTCAGCGACGGCGACTACTACATCAATTCATGGGCCAAGGATTCCTCCAGTGTGGATATTCCGAATGCCAGCGCAACGAATGGCGCTCGCGCCCAACTGTGGGGTTACGGTAGCGAGAGCAGCCAGAAGTTCCATTTCGCTCGCCAGGCTGATGGCAGCTATGTGATTACGAATGTCAGCACTGGCAAGGCGTTGGAGGTGGCCGACGGCCGTGCGGCTGCGGGTGCCGCCGTGCAGCAGTATGACTCGAATGGAACAACTGGCCAGCGTTGGTTCATCCGTGATGCTGGGTCGGATGCAGCAGGAGCGGCATACTACCTGCAGTCTGCACTTGGCAATCTGGTGCTGGATGCCATGAACGGGTCCACTGCCAATGGCACTGTATTGCAGGTCTGGACTCCGAACGGTACCGCTGCTCAGGGGTATCTGCTGGCGTCCGCTGGTGTGAATGTATATGAGGATAAGACTGTCACCATCGCCTCCGCCAAGAACACGGATGTGGTGATTGACGTGCCCAGTGCTTCCACAGAGAATTTCACTGCTCTGCAGCTCTACAAGAAGAACGGATCAGACGCTCAGTCGTTCAGGTTCATCAAGGCTGGTAACGGCACGTACGAGATTCGCAATGTCAACTCCGGCAAGAGCATCGACGTTTACAACGGTATGATCGGCAACGGCGCGGTAGTTCAGCAGTATCAGTCCAATGGCACCCCTGCGCAGCATTGGCTGGTCCGTAATGCCGGCAATGGCGTGGCAACGCTGATCAACGCCAAGTCCAACAAGGCTCTTGACGTGCCCTCTGGTAACGCCGTTTCCGGCGAGGCGTTGCAGGTGTACACGCAGATCGGCACGGCCGGGCAGCAGTGGCGTATAGCGGAGCAGGGAAGTGAAGCAATCGAAAGAGTCACTGTGTATCGACTATACAACCCTAATACCGGTGAACATTTCTATACCGAAAGCGCGGAAGAGCTTAACGAGCTTCGCGGCGCTGGATGGCGACATGAAGATGGCGGCTGGATAGCTCCATCGCATTCGAATACGCCTGTATACCGCCTGTATAATCCAAATGCTTCTGATCACCATTACACTATGTCCGTTAAGGAACGTGATGATTTGGTCGGCCGTGGTTGGCGTTACGAAGGTATTGGATGGTATTCGTCAGACACGGAGAGAAACTTCCCCGTGTACCGGCAATATAACCCGAATGCGGTCGTCGGTGCCCATAATTACACCCTCAGCAAGGATGAGGTGTCTAATTTGGTAGCGCATGGCTGGCATGATGAAGGCATTGGCTGGTACGCCGTTGGCTGAGGTGTCATGAATAAGGGGTGTGTGGAGTCTATAGATGTGAAGACTTCACACACCCTTTGTATTCTGTGGTGAGTTGGGGATTTGTATGCGCGTAGCTCGTTGGCTGGTGCTGACATGAAATTGCTCCAGAATGTTGTCAGCCTCCACAGACTGAATGCCTGTGGAGGCTGACAACACCGCGATGTCCCGAAAAGTATGTGACGCATTTGCGTTATGCATCACAGCTACAGGTACAAAACCTATGCTCGCACACAAATCCTGCGCCTGCATCGAACGATAAGGCTATTCATGGACAGAATTGCAGATTTCGCCTTGCGTGTGTATTGGGCGTGTCGCGACTGTTGTGGCGTGCATCGATTCGTTGTTTGTAGGGTTGGAAGTCCTACGACACGCCGAAGATATTCTGTTCTCTTATAGCACGCTGAAACAGATAAGAAACTTAAAGGCGCCGAACTGCGTGAAACCACATGTTATGAGAGCTGTGGATAACTTACGTAGACACCCGTAATTCCAAGGGCAAGGATGGTGCAATAGTTGTGAATTGGCGCTTCGGCTGTTTAACGAACGATGAATGGTAAGTGGGACTGAGCCGGGAAAGCTCATAAAGGGTCTTTTGACTTGCCTGCAGGACCGAGGTTGACAATGTCTGGGGGGTGGGGGTAGAAAGTAACTTAGTCGGGATGGAGAAGGTCTCCATACAAAAACCCGATGTCCCTAGAAGAAAGGTTCCTGACTATGACAGGAAACAACAAGGTTTGGCGCGCGCCGCTCGCCGGCCTCGCCTCGGTCGCGATGATCGCGACCATGGGCGTGGCCGCCGGCACGGCGAACGCGCTGACTCCGGCCGTTCCGGATACGCAGACGACGTTCACGCCCGGTACCGACACGGTCGGCAATGCCACGGTGAAGATCTATGATGCCACCTACCCGTACGAGCTGACCGGCTCCGATCGTTCCACGGCTGAGGTCGCGTATGGTTACAACGCTCCTGCGGTTGTGTCGAAGTCGTATGGCGATGTTTTGACGCAGGCCTACTTCGACAGCTTTGCCGCTGCGAATCGTGTGCTGGATTACTTGTCCTATGACCAGGCGGGTGCTGAGAAGGCCACGGTCCCGTATGTGGTGACTGGTGATGTGAAGCTGTACGCGCATTACAAGGACGCGGTCAAGGTCACGTTCGACACCAACAAGGATGGCAAGGCGGATGCCGGTGACGCGTCCGTGAAGATCGCGAAGGGCTCGGCGCTGACCGTCGAGGACTACCTCGCAGCCCTCGACACCGACAGTGACGGCTACGCGAACGAGCCGACCGACCCGGCCGGCGAGTTCGCTGGCTGGACGCTGACCCCGTCCGCTTCCCACAAGGGCACCAGCGACCTGTACAACAGCACCCCGATCACCGCGGACACGACCCTGTACCCGCGTTACGACACGGGCGAGAACCTGGCCGTGGTCCGCTTCCAGGAGCAGGGCAACAAGGACAACTACGTGACCCGCTACACGCTGATTGACTCCGTGTTCCAGGGCTTCCGCGCCCCGGAGACCTGGGCCAAGTCCTTCCCGGACGCTTCGTTCGCGGGTTGGAAGAAAACTGACGGCTCCGACTACGACTTCACCAAGAACGTCGTGAACGTGCCGGGCAGCCACCCGCAGGGTGATCCTGCTGGCGCGGATCCTGATCTGACCATCATCGCGTCCAAGTCCAACGCTCTGGCGAACGCTACCGTCCAGTACAACTTCAACGGCGCGTACGCGACCATCGGCGACCGTGAGGGCCATGTCAGCACGCCGTCCTCCACCTCCGATGTGGTCACCACCGCCGACAAGGCCCCGGTCAAGCCGGTCGCCCCGGTCAAGGCCGGCTACGTGTTCACCGGCTGGTACTACGCCGGCACCCGGACCCCGGTCGATTTCTCCAAGCCGCTGTCCGGGCAGCATGACCACATCACCGCCGGCAACATCCTGAAGATCTCCGCCGGCTGGGATAGCGCCCATGCCGCGAAGCTGGTGCTGAACCTTGGCTACGCTGACATCGCCGACGCCCAGCAGGTGCTGTACGTGTACGAGGGCTCCAAGGTCGACCTGCCGGCCGGTCTGGAGGAATACTCCCAGACCGCGGCCCAGAAGGACGCTCTGAAGGGCGAGTACACCGCCAAGACGCTGTCCGGCTGGTACGAGGGCAACGACAAG
>NZ_JFAO01000022.1:0-68732 GCF_006408945.1 Bifidobacterium sp. UTBIF-78 | reverse complement strand
TACCCAGAAACGGGACGAAACGTAACATGACCTCGTTCCTGACTTACGTTTCGTCCCGTTTTCGTGGTCGAACCGGTGGAGTCGAGCCAGTCCTTGGCCGGTTTCGAACGGTGCCGCGGCAATGGTGACGGGCGACGCGCATGCCGCAGGCCGGATTGCATACCGTAGCCCGCCCGGATACAACGGTGACAGGATCTACGCCGTCACGTCATGCCGGTGAGCCGTGGAACGGTGGCCCTCCCGAATCCCTCCCGCATCCCGCACTCCCGAATCCCGCGGCGGTGGAAACGGCAAAACGACGTCAAATCGTCACGGCTGTCTGCCCGATAGGCGATGCTGGTACGACACGTAAAGGGGCGTCGATATTGGGGAATGTCGAGATTGCGCGTCGATTATCGGCCGGAAAGTTGGGAACAATGGGAGCATCGTCACAAGGCAAGGGAGCCGCCAAAGGAGCCAAGGGAGCCAAGGAATCCAGTGAAGCCAAGGAAGCGGGAGCACAATCCGCGACGCAGCTATGCGTCACCGGGGTGGATGCCGCGGCACGCAAAAGAATAGGCCGAAGGATTCGCCGTGGTGAGATGATCAGTCCCTATCGGGGCATCTATGCTGAAGCGGCATATTGGAATCAGCTAAATCCGAAGCAGCGTACGCTGCATATTCTGGAGGCATTGTCACGTCGTCATCCGAATTGGGTGTATGCGGGACTGAGTGCGGCGGCGGCAATGAATCTGGAGTATACGTGGACCCTGCTGAAGGACGATGCCGTTTACGTTGTTTCGGGCCCCGGTAGGCAGGCGCATACACGCGCGCAAACGACGCCTGTCTTTGTGTCATCGGATCGGTTCTGCACGGTCCGTTACGTGTTGGGGGAGACGACGGTGTCCGTTCTCACCACCACGCCGGCCAGAACGCTTGTCGATTGCGCGTTACGATACCCGTTCCGAGTGGTATTGGGGATGTTCGATTCGGCATTGCGCAGGAGGCTCACGGATGCGGATGCGATAATCGACGAATGTGATCGCATTCGTGCCGATTGCGGGCCGGTGTTTCGGCTGCTGCATTATGCCGATGTGCGCAGTGAGAACGGTGGGGAATCGTTGTGCCGGGCGACGTTGATTGATTCGGGGTTCGCTGTTCCGGAACTGCAACGCGAGTTCACCGATCCGGACAACGCATGGCACTCCCGCCGTGTCGATTTCGTTTGGCATACCGACGATGGGCGAACGATTGTCCTGGAATATGACGGCATGCGAAAATACGTCGATCCGTCCATGACGAAGCGGCGTGACATCCAGCAGGTGGTGAGTGACGAAAAAACTCGTGACGATATGCTGCTTCGTGCTGGTGTCACGACTGTGGTTCATGCCACGTACGACGATGTGGTGACGCCTGGCGCCTTGTGGTCGAAGTTGATGGATGCCCGG
Organism: Bifidobacterium sp. UTBIF-78; assembly: GCF_006408945.1. Classification (NCBI taxonomy): domain Bacteria; kingdom Bacillati; phylum Actinomycetota; class Actinomycetes; order Bifidobacteriales; family Bifidobacteriaceae; genus Bifidobacterium; species Bifidobacterium sp. UTBIF-78. The sequence continues at coordinate 67,305 of NZ_JFAO01000022.1, read as the reverse complement.
GTACCGCGTACCGATGCGATTCCGTTCTATGAGCATGAGTGAGCCATGAGCTGTCGGGCGGGTCGGACGGGAGGTGGAGATTGAAGCATCAGGCGGACGCTGCAAGAAGGGCGAGGTAGCCATCCATTCGAATGAGACGAAGCCGGACTCAGCGGCACACGCGGCATAAACGGGACGAAACGTAAGTTTCAGACGGCATCGATTTACGTTTCGTCCCGTTTTGATACCCAGAAATGGGACGAAACGTAACATACCTTCGTTCCTGACTTACGTTTGCCGAGGAACGGGGGATAGCCCGTCCTCAGCTGATATCGCGCACGGAGCCGCGCTCGATGAGCTCGGTCGGAATCACGGTCTTGATGCCGACCGGCACCTTTTCGCCCTCGCACTGTCGGCGGACCATGGAGAATGCGGCGGCGCCGATGTCGTCGAACCGCATGCGCATGGTGGTGAGGTTCAGCCGGGGGACCATGTCCACCAGCGAATCGTCCACGCCCACCACGCTCACGTCTTCGGGTACACGCTTGCCGGCGGACTGCAGCCCCATGATCGCGCCGTACGCCATCTGATCGTTGGCGGCGTAGATGGCCGTGCAATTCGGGTCGTGCGCCAGCGCCACGCCGGCCTGGTAACCGGAGTCGGCACACCAGTCGCCTATATACATGGCAGGCACCGGCGCGCCCATCTGCTCCAGCGCCTCGCGCCATCCACGGGCGCGGCTTTCGGCGGCGCGCGAGGTTGCGGGGCCGGCGATGTGATAGACGGTTTTGTGCCCCTTGCTCATGAGGTAGTCCACTACGGCGGTGGAGCAGCCGTAGTGGTCGGCATCCACGGTGGGGCAGTGGTCCGCCGCGCCTTCGCAGATGAGCACCACCGGAAGTTCCTTGGGGGGCCTGTATCCGACGAAGTCCGAGATGCGCTCCTCGAGCATGACGATAACGCCGTCGACCGGCTGGAGTTGCATGCGTTCGATGGCTGCGGCAAGCGTGCGTTCCGCGCCGTGCCGCATCGTTTGGATGGTCACCGAGTAATCGGTTTCAGTGGCGCTGGTGATGATGGAGTCAAGGAGTCTTGCGTTGCCGAAGCTGGAGGTGTTGAACATCACCACGCCGATATCTTGGAACCGTCCGCGTTTCAGGGCGCGGGCCGCATAGTTGGGCCGGTAGCCGAGCTTCTGCATGGCGGCCTCGACCTTCTGACGGGTTTCGGGTTTGACGGCATCGCTGCCGTTGGCCACACGGGAGACGGTCTGCGGGGAGACTCCGGCCTCTTTGGCCACATCTTGCATGGATACCTGAGCTGGCCTCGACATTGCAACCCCCCGATTGACTGGATGACGACAGTTATAACAGTTATCAACAACAATGGTCATTGTACTGACAACGGTAACGATAACATCATTGTTTTCGTGACCATTGTATCAGATATGTCTAAAACACAGGATTCAACATGACTGGACAATGTTTGGAATCATGTTATGATGATAACGCAAACATTTTTTGTCAACCTTCGAAGGAGAGGGGTTGGAGATGTCTTCAGCCGATATCGCCGCCGGTTCCGCGGGAGCGGGGCAAGTGCGGGTGAATAAGCATAAGGCGGATTGGCGTGGTTGGAAGTTCATGGCGCCTTTTGCGGTGGTGTTCGTGTTCGTGTTCATCGTGCCGATCGTGTACGCGATTTATATCTCGTTCTTTAAGAAGCAGATGATCGGTGGCACGAGGTTCGTGGGGTTGGAGAACTACGCGCGCCTGTTGGGGGATCAGCAGTTCTGGTCGTCGGTGGGTCGTGTGGCTTTGTTCACGGTGGTGCAGGTGCCGATCATGCTGTTCCTGGCCGCCGCGATGGCCCTGGCGATCGATTCGATGAAGCTGCATGGCACGAAGTTCTTCCGCATCTCCACGTTCCTGCCGTACGCGGTGCCGGCGGTGGTGTCGACCCTGATTTGGGGTTTCGTGTATGGCGCGAAGTACGGTCTGGTTGGCTCCCTGAACGATTTCCTGGGCACCAACATCGACATGTTCAACCCGAGCGTCCTGTTGGCTTCGATCGGCAACATCAACACGTGGGAGTTCACGGGCTACAACATGCTGATCTTCTACAGCTCGCTGTCCACGATCCCGCACTCCCTGTATGAGGCGGCGAGCATCGACGGCGCGTCGGAGTGGCAGATCGTGAAGTCGATCAAGCTGCCGGAGCTCAAGGGTTCGCTGGCGATCACGGTGATCTTCTCGATCATCGGTTCGTTCCAGCTGTTCAACGAGCCTTCGATTTTGCAGAGCATGGTGCCGGGTAATGCGATCACGACGTACTACACGCCGAACATGTACGCGTACAACCTGAGCTTCAGTGGCAACCAGAGCAATTACGCCGCCGCCCTGGCGATCGTGATGGCCGTGATCACGATGGCCATCGCCTATGCGGTGCAGCTGCGGAGCATGAAGGAGCAGATGAAGTGATGCGCCCGGTGACTGTTTCGAAGATGATGACCGTGAGTGTGGCCGTGGCCGTGATGGTGAAGGAGCGTGCGTGATGAGCAACGCGGTGGCGTCGAATGCGACGCGTCTGTCGGATGCGGAGTTGAGGGCCCAGGAGCGGGCCGCGAGGAAGGCGGAGAAGGAGCGTCAGAAGCGCATCGCGCGTGATGAGGCCGCGGAGCGTAAGCGGAGCGCGAAGGCCGGGTTCGCGAACGTGAACAACCCGAGGCGTTCGACGCTGATGACGGTGTTGTGCGCGATCTTCGCGGTGTACTGCCTGTTCCCGTTCGTCTACCTGATGATCAACGCGACGAAGACGCAGGCGGACTTCACCTCGACGTTCGGTCTGGGCTTCGGCAAGTCGTTCGCACTGTGGGACAACATCGTGACGGTGTTCACCTACCAGGAGGGGATCTTCGGCCGTTGGCTCATCAACACGATCCTGTACGTGGTGGTGGGCGCGGGCGGCGCGACCCTGCTGGCGATCATGGGCGGCTATGCTTTGGCCAAGTTCCGCTTCCCGGGCAGGAAGGCGGTGTTCGCGGTGATCATCGGCTCGATCAGCGTGCCGGGCATCGCCTTGGCGGTCCCGCAGTTCCTCCTGTTCGCCAAGCTTGGGTTGACCAACACGCCGTGGGCCATGATCATCCCCTCGCTGATCAGCCCGTTCGGTTTGTACCTGATGTGGATCTTCAGTGATCAGGCGGTGCCGACCGAACTGTTGGAGGCGGCGCGCGTGGACGGGGCGTCGGAGTGGCGCACGTTCTGGACGATCAGCCTGCCCCTGTTGGCTCCGGGTATCGTGACGACGGCGTTGTTCACGATCGTGGCGACGTGGAACAACTACTTCCTGCCGTTGATCATGCTGAAGGACGCGGACTGGTATCCGTTGACGATCGGTCTGAACCAGTGGAAGGACCAGGCCAGCACTGCTGGTGGTCAGGCGATCCAGAACCTGGTGATCACGGGCTCGCTGATCACGATCATCCCGCTGGTGATCGCGTCCTCATGCTCCAGAAGTACTGGCAGTCCGGCCTCGCCGCCGGCGCAGTCAAGGAGTGAGAGCCTAGGCGAATGGAGCGATTCCTGCTGTTGCGCATCGTTCAGATTCCGCCGAATCGGCGGTAATGAACGAGCGGCAATGAACAACACACAGCCGGTGAGCTGGCGTTTCGACGGCTCACCGGCTTTCGTTCCATCGAAGCCGATGAGAACAACGATATGGAAGAACAAGAACGAGGCAAAGGAATTACGATACCAATGAGCGAACACAGGACATTCCAGTGGCCGCAGCCGCTTGAGGGGCAGAAGCCCCGCATCTGGTACGGCGGCGACTACAACCCCGACCAGTGGCCAGAAGAGGTCTGGGACGAGGACATCGAACTCATGAGGAAGGCCGGGGTCAATCTGGTCTCCGTCGCCATTTTCTCCTGGGCCAAGCTTGAGCCCGAGGAGGGCGTCTACGACTTCGACTGGCTCGACCGCGTCATCGACAAGCTCGGCAAGGCCGGCATCGCGGTCGATCTCGCATCCGGCACCGCCTCGCCGCCGATGTGGCTCACCCAGGCCCATCCCGAGATTCTCTGGGTGGATTACCGCGGCGACGTCTGCCATCCCGGCGCCCGCCAGCACTGGCGTGCCACCAGCCCGGTCTTCCTCGAGTACGCGCTCAAGCTGTGCCGCAAGATGGCCGAGCATTACAAGGACAACCCGTATGTGGTGGCCTGGCATGTGAGCAACGAGTACGGCTGCCACAACCGCTTCGACTACTCCGAAGACGCCGAGCGCGCCTTCCAGAAGTGGTGCGAGAAGAAGTACGGCACCATCGACGCCGTGAACGATGCCTGGGGCACCGCCTTCTGGGCGCAGCGCATGAACAACTTCTCCGAGATCATCCCGCCGCGCTTCATCGGCGACGGCAACTTCATGAACCCGGGCAAGCTGCTCGACTGGAAGCGCTTCAGCTCCGACGCGCTGCTTGACTTCTACCGCGCCGAACGCGATACGCTACTCGAGATCGCTCCCAAGCCGCAGACCACCAACTTCATGGTCTCCGCCGGCGGCACCGGTCTCGACTACGACAAGTGGGGCTACGACGTGGACTTCGTGTCCAACGACCACTACTTCACGCCCGGCGAGGCCCACTTCGACGAGCTGGCCTACTCCGCATCCCTCACCGACGGCATCGCCCGCAAGAACCCGTGGTTCCTCATGGAGCATTCGACGTCCGCCGTGAACTGGCGTCCGATCAACTATCGCAACGAGCCGGGCGAACTGGTGCGCGACTCCCTCGCGCATCTGGCCATGGGCGCCGATGCCATCTGCTACTTCCAGTGGCGACAGTCCAAGGCAGGCGCCGAGAAGTGGCACTCCTCGATGGTGCCGCACGCTGGCGCCGATTCCCAGGTCTTCCGCGACGTGTGCGAGCTGGGCGCCGACCTCGGCAAGCTCGCCGACGAGGGACTGCTTGGTACCAAGCTGGTCAAGTCCAAGGTCGCCGTCGTCTTCGACTACGAGTCCCAGTGGGCCACGGAGCACACCGCCACGCCCACCCAGGAGGTACGCCATTGGACCGAGCCGCTCGCGTGGTTCCGTGCGTTGGCGGACAACGGCCTGACCGCCGACGTGGTGCCGGTGCGCGGGGACTGGGACCAGTATGAGGCCGTCGTGCTGCCGAGCCTGACCATCCTCTCCGAGGAGACCTCGCGGCGCGTGCGCGACTATGTGGCCAACGGCGGCAAGCTGTTCGCCACCTACTACACCGGTCTGGTGGATGAGAAGGACCACGTCTGGCTGGGCGGTTACCCCGGCTCCATCCGCGACGTGGTGGGCGTGCGCGTCGAGGAGTTCGCCCCGCTGGGCGATGACTTCCCCGGTGCCGTGGGCCACCTCGAGCTTACGAATGGCGCCGTTGCGCATGACTTCGCCGACGTGATCACCTCCGTGGCGGATTCCGCGCATGTGGTCGCCCAGTTCAAGGCGGACAAGTGGACCGGTCTCAACGGAGCTCCCGCCATCACCGTCAACGACTTCGGTGACGGCAAGGCCGCGTACATCGGCGCACGACTCGGCCGTGAGGGTCTGGCCCAGAGCCTGCCCGCACTGCTCGGGGAGCTCGGCATCGAGACGCCCTCCGGTGACGACCGCGGCGAGGTGCTGCGCGTCGAACGCACGGACGAGACCGGCGAGAACCACTTCGTGTTCCTGTTCAACCGCACGCACGAGGTGGCCGTGGCCGACGTCGAAGGCGAGCCGCTGGTCGCCTCACTCGCGCAGGTCAACGAATCCGAGCACACGGCTGCCATCCAGCCGAACGGTGTGCTGGTGGTGAAGTTGTAGGACTGCCTCGCGACTGCATGCATTGTGTTCATGCAGAGCTCTGAAGGGGTGGGTTCCGACGGAAGGATACTTCCATCGGAACCCACCCCTTTGTTGTAGTTGTAGTTGTAGTTGTTGGAAGGCGTACATTTTTGTTGGCTCTGCTAAACCAACTTTGACATACGGAGAGCCAGTTGGGTTGATTTCCCTGAGAAAGCAACCCAACATAAACCTGAACGGATTAATCCATGTCAATTCTGGCGTAACAGAGCCTTTTTGTTATTGGGAGGACGCACATTCGGGGCGATGGTGCGGTTCCGCGCAATCCGCCTTCCGGTGTGATGCAGCCCGGCCGAATGATACGAGTGTTTGCGATAACACGCCCGGTGTCTTCGGTTGCATTCTTTGAGACGGTGTGTATACTAGAAGATGTTATCGCAACCATACCAATGAAATCAGCCGGAGAGGGCTGGTTCTCAAAGTCGAGGAAACCCTGGTAGTAATCCCCGATATATGGCAATGGTTACGAGCGACATAATAAGTTTGAATCGTTCTGGACGATTCGAGGAAGGAGAACAGAACGATGAAGTTCACCAACGCCAAGAAGGCCGTCGCGCTCACCGGCGCCGTCGCCATGCTGGTTTCCGTTGCCGCCTGCGGCTCCGATAGCGGCTCCAACAGCAGCCAGCCTGCACAGGAGAAGGATGTGCAGGAGATCACCGTGTGGGCTTGGGAGCCCACGCTGACCCAGGTTGCCAAGGACTTCGAGAAGGAGACCGGCATCAAGGTCGACCTCAAGAACGTCGGCACCAACACCAAGGAATACACCCAGCTGGACAACGCCATCGAGGCCGGCTCCGGCGCCCCGGACGTCGCCCAGGTCGAGTACTACGCCATCCCGCAGTACGCCATCAAGGGCAACCTGCTCGACATCACCGACAAGACCTCCGGCTACGAGGACTTCTACACCCCCGGCCCGTGGGCTTCCGTGCAGTTCGCCGGCAAGGTGTACGGCCTGCCGATGGATTCCGGCCCGATGGCCTTCTTCTACGACAAGGAGGTCTTCGACAAGGCCGGCGTTGACGCCGAGTCCATCAAGACCTGGGACGACTACTACGAGGCCGCCAAGAAGATTCACGCCCTCGGCGACAACTACTACATCACCTCCGACACCGGTGACGCCGGCTTCTTCGACTCGATGACCTGGCTGGCCGGCGCCAAGCCGTTCAGCACCTCCTCCGACGGCTCCGAGGTCACCATCAACCTCACCGGCGACGAGAAGGTCAAGACCTTCACCGACTTCTGGCAGAAGCTGCTCGACGAGGGCCTGCTCGACACCAAGACCGCCGGTTGGTCCGAGGACTGGTTCAAGGGTATGGCCGACGGCACCATCGCCTCCCTGTTCACCGGCGCTTGGATGCCGGCCAACCTCGCCAACTCCGCCCCGGCCGGCGCCGGCAAGTGGCGCGTGACCCAGATGCCGACCGCCGACGGTTCCGCCACCAACTCCGAGAACGGCGGCTCCTCGCTGGCCGTGCTCGCCTCCTCCAAGAAGGCCGATGCCGCGTACAAGTTCATCGAGTACGCGAACCACGGCGACGGCGTGGCCACCCGTGTGGCCGGCGGCGCCTTCCCGGCCGACAAGGCCTCCATGGAGTCCGACTCCTTCAAGAACGCCACCACCGTCAAGAACTCCGATGGTGAGGACGTGGACTACTTCGGTGGTCAGAAGTACAACGAGGTCCTCGCTCAGGCCGCTGAGAACGTGTCCTCCGACTACCAGTTCCTGCCCTTCGAGGTGAAGGCCCGCACGGTCTTCGGCGACTACCTCGGCAAGTCCTACACCGGTGACCAGAAGCTGTCCGACGGCGTGGCCGCTTGGCAGAAGGCCCTGCAGGACTACGGCAAGGATCAGGGCTTCACCGTCAAGTAAGCCGCTGGCCCGATGACCGAGTCAATCACCGGGTGATGCGGGACCTATTGTCCCCGGTCCCGATTCCCATCACAGGAACCCCGCTCGCACGATTGGTGCGGGCGGGGTTCCGCTGTTTTCGTCGTGGGCTTCGCCATACCCGGCGGATAGTAGACTCGTCACCATGCGTACGACCGGACGACGAATCAGACACATGGCGACCGCCGCGGTGGCGGCCATCCTGACCGTATCCCTCGCCTCCTGCGGACAGGCCACGCAGGACAACCGCACTGTCATCAGCGTGTGGAGCTGGGAGCCGAGCATGGGCAAGGTCATCCAGCAATTCGAAAAGGCCAATCCGGACATCCGCGTCGAATGGACCGACATCTCCGGCTACGACAACCTCAACACCGCCATCCAGGACGGCTACGGCACCCCGGACGTGGCGCAGATCGAATACTACGCGCTTCAGCAGTATGCCGTCTCGGGACAGCTGCTCGACCTGACCTACCGCACCAGCGCCGATTACGCGAACTTCTTCACCCTCGGCACATGGTCGTCCGTGCAGCTGGCCGGTCGGGTGTACGGGCTGCCGATGGATTCCGGTCCGATGGGCTTCTTCTACAACGAGGACGTGTTCCGGCAGGCCGGCGTGGACGCCACGCAGATCAAGACGTGGGACGACTATTACGAGGCCGCCAAAAAGCTCAAGGCCATCGACGCCTACATCGCCGCCGATGCCGGCGACGGCAGCTTCTACGACGCCATGGTTTGGCTCGCCGGCGGACAGCCCTTCCACACCTCCATTGACGGCAAGACCGTCACCATCGACCTCGAGCACGATCAAGGCACGCAACGATTCACCGAATTCTGGCAGAAGATGATCGACGAGGGCCTCATCGACACCACCTCGGCCACATGGTCGGAGCGATGGAAGCGGCGCGTGGGCACCGGCACCATCGCCTCCGTGTTCTCCGGTGCCTGGATGCCGTCATTGCTGCTGTCGAACGTGCCGGGCGCGGCGGGTCTGTGGCGCGTCACCACCATGCCCACCTATGACGGACAGCCGACCAATGCGGAAAGCGGCGGATCGGCGCTCGCCGTGCTTCAGTTGACGCGCAAGCCCGACGCCGCCTACCGCTTCGTGGACTTCGTGACCCATGACGCGCAGGGCATCGCCACCCGCGTGGCCGGTGGCGCCTTCCCGGCCGACTACACCACGCTCAACTCGCAGAGCTTCCTCGACAAGACCACGGTGACCAACGACAGCGGCATCGAAATCCCGTACTTCGGCGGCCAGAAGTTCAACCGGGTGCTGTCCGAGGCCGCAGAGGACGTGTCGGTGGGATACCAGTACCTGCCGTTCGAGGTGTATGCGCGCAACGACTTCAAGTCAACGGTGGGCAAGGCCTACCGTTGGGCGTCCAGCTTCCAGGCGTATGCGCGACGGCAGGCCGCCATCGAACTCGGACAGACCGATGACGACGGCAACCCGCTGCAGCCGCTCGACGACCCCGGCAGGAAGGTCTCGCTCGCCGACGGGTTGGCCAACTGGGAGAAGGACCTCAAGGAATACGGCTTCAATCAGGGCTTCACGATTCAATAGCGCCGTTCTGCGGGAATCCGGTGGCGATTCCGCGGCGATTCCGCGACATCCGCGTCCGGTGGCGATCCTGTGGGGGCCGGCTGCGTCCGGCGGTTTGCCGGCCCTGCGGCGTTAACGGCGGACGCCACAGGGCAAGTGGCGCCGTGCGCGTCGGGGTGGCGTCTTCCCTCGCCGTCACCGGCCTCGGCGCGCCGTCACTGCGCATTGCGGGCGTAGATGTGCGCCATGCCCTTGAAAATGAGGTCCGGGTCGTACACGTCGATGAGTTCCGTGTCGTTCTCGAACACGCGCCCCAGTCCGCCCGTGGCGATGACTTGGAAATCCTCGTCGCCGAGCTCCTTGCGGAATTGCAGTATCGTGCGCTCCACGCCTCCCAGGAACGTGTAGTACAGGCCGGCCTGCATGCAGGTTTTGGTGTTCGTGCCGAGAATCGTCTCCGGTCGGGTGATCTCCACCTCGGGCAGCTGGGCCGTGTCGCCCCACAGCGCCGCCGCTCCCGTGCGGATGCCGGTGGTGATTACCCCGGCGTCGATCACGCCCTTGTCGCTCACATGCGTGAACGTGGTGGCCGTACCGAAATCGGCCACCAGCACCGGGCCGCCGTACTCGTAGTAGGCGCCGGCGCAATCGGCCAGGATGTCCGCGCCCAGCGATTTCGGGTCGTCCACGCGCACGTTCATGCCGGTTCTGATGCCCGGTCCCACCACCATCGGATCGATGTCGAAGAACTTGATGATCGATGCCCGGAAGGAATGCATGACCTTCGGCACCACCGAACAGATGACCACGTCGTCCACATCCGCGGGCGCAAAACCGCTCATTCGCAGGAATTCGGTGAGGAACAGCCCGTATTCGTCCGACGTGTGGTTCGCCTTGGTGGTGATGCGGTAGGTGCCGGCCATGCGGCCCTCATCCAAAAAACCGAGCACGATGTTCGTATTGCCGATATCGACGGCGACCAGCATGATAACCCTCCAGCGTTGAGATGGATTTCAAGAGGCAATCCTACCCGTTGCAGCTGCGGTATCGCATTTCTTTTGGTAGGTTCGTCGTTCTTTTGGCAGGTCCATTTGGGAGCGGACATCGTAATCGTGCGTTTTCCGGCCTCTGGGCAGAGGCGCACCTACCAAAGGAACGACGAACCTACCAAAAAAGAAACCGATGCCCGTGAATTACGGCCTCGCGTCTATGATGGGGGCCGGTGGACGACCCGGCATGGGCGGCCAACCGATATATCGATAATCGCACATAACAGAACAGGTAAGAGGAAACACCATGTCTCAAGACATGTCCCGGGACAACGGTGCGCACGCGGGCAACGGCGCAACCGAGAACAACGCGGCGGCAGCGGAGAGCGCCGTAACCACGGCAACCGCCGCAACCACGGCAACTGCCGCGACCACCGACGCGAGCCTGGCCTCGCGCGCGAAGCAGCCGAAGAAGAACGGCCCCAAGTGGTGGCTGATTTCGCTGATCGCCGTGATCGTGGCGGTGGCCGTCGTGGTCGGCATCACCTTCGCGTACGCGAAGGACGACAAGAGCGACTCCCAGACCACGGCATCCGCATCGACGACCGCCGACACCGTGACCATCGGCCTCAAACTGGCCCCCACCAACCTCGACATCCGCAACACCGCGGGCTCCGCACTCGATCAGGTGCTCATCGGCAACGTGTACGAGGGCCTGGTGGCGCGAGACGAGAAGAACCAGGTGGTTCCCGCCATCGCCTCCAGCTGGGACGAATCCAAGGACGGCCTGACCTACACCTTCCAACTCAACAAGAACATGACCTTCTCCAACGGCGACACGCTTGACGCCGAGGACGTGGCCTGGTCGATCAACGAGCTCATCGCCAAGCAGTACCACGATGCCGACGCGCTCGCCGCCGTGAGCAAGGTGGAGGCCAAGGACGCCGACACCGTCGTCATCACGCTGAAGACCCCGAACTCGAATCTGCTGTGGATTCTGACCGGCCGCGCCGGACTCGTGTTCGACAAGGACGCCACGTACGACCTCAAGACCCAGGCCATCGGCTCCGGCCCGTACACGGTCGCCAAGTTCGTGGAGAACAGCTCGATCACGCTCAAGGCCAACGGCAAGTACTGGGGCGACCACAAGGCCAAGACGCCCACCGTGGTGGTCAAGTACCTGGCCGACGACAACGCCGCGGTCAACGCCCTGAAGTCCGGCGACGTGCAGGTGCTCGCGCCGATCACCGAGACGCTGGCCGGACCGTTCGCCTCCGACACCGACAACTACACGGTCAAGGCCGGCAACGGCACCGACAAGTACGTGCTCGCCTTCAACAACGCGGCCGGCTCCAAGCTTGCCGACAAGCGTGTGCGTCAGGCCATTCGCTACGCCATCAACCACGAGGAGATCATCGCCTCCCGCGGCGGTGCGGACAAGGCGCTGGGCGGCCCGATCCCGTCGCTCGACCCCGGATACGAGGACCTGACCGGCCTGTACCCCTACGATCAGGACAAGGCCAAGTCGCTGATGGCCGAGGCCGGATATTCGGCCGATAAGCCGCTCGCGCTGACCCTCACCTACGCCAACATCTACGGCACCGAGCTCGGCGACCAGCTGCGCTCGCAGCTGAAGCCCATCGGCATCGACCTCAAGGTCAACGTAGTGGAGTTCTCCACCTGGCTGCAGGACGTGTACACCAACCACGATTTCGACATCTCGCTGGTGGACCACAACGAGAGCCACGACTTCGCCAGCTGGTCCGACCCGACGTACTACTTCGGCTACGACAACAAGGACGTGCAGAAGCTGTACGCCGAAGGCGTGGCCGCCACCTCGGACCAGGAGCGCGACGCCAAGTTCGCCGAGGCCGCCAAGCTCGTCTCCGAGGACGCCCCGGCCGACTGGCTGTTCAACTACCGCATCACCACCGTCACGGCCAAGGGCGTCGAGGGCTTCCCCTTCGACCTCAACCAGACGGTGCTGCCGCTGTACAACGTGACGTACACCAAGTAGCCGCGGCTCGCGAAAACCTCGGCTCCCCTCCCCGAGAGGAGCCGCCTCATAGGTAACTGAGAAGATCTCCGAAATCATCCAAGTGCCAAGGAAAGGAGGCCGGCGATGCGATTCGTCGTCCGCCGACTACTGCTGTTCGTGGCGGCGTTGTTCGGCCTGTCCGTCGTGGTGTTCGCGGCGCTGCGCATCCTGCCCGGCGACGTGGCCTCCATCATGGCTGGCGTGAATGCCCCGCCCGAGAAGGCGGCCCAATTGCGCGAGCAACTGGGCCTGAACCGTCCGTTGACGACGCAATACCTCGACTGGATGGGCGCGCTCATCCGCGGCGACTTCGGTACGTCGATCCTGACCGGCCGCTCCGTGACCGCGCTGGTCGGCGCGCGGGCCTCCATCACCTTTCCGCTCATCGTCGCGGGGCTGCTTGTCGCGCTCGCCATCGGGCTGCCGTTGGGCTGTGCGGCCGTGCTGGCCCGTTCGCCCCGAGTACGCGGCATGTTCCACATGCTGGCCATCGTCGGCGGCGCCGTGCCCGCCCTGTGGGGCGGCATGCTGCTCATCCTGCTGTTCGGGCGGGGCGTGGGCCTGATCGGCATACTGCCCTCGCAGGGGTTCCCGCTCGACGGCTGGGCCGCGCCGGGCAAGGCGTTGCTGTCGCTGGTGCTGCCGGCGCTCACGGTCGGCATCATCGTCGGCGCATCCCTGATGCGCTACACCCGTGCCGCATTGGGCGATCTGGCCGGCTCCGGCTACATCGACATGGCCCGCTCCTGCGGCATGACCCGGACCCAGGCCGTGCTGCGCGTGGGACTGCGGCTCGCCACCCCGCAGCTGGTCTCGGTGATCGGCCTCACGTTCGCTTCGATGATCACCGGCGTGATGGTCATCGAGAACCTGTTCGCCCTGCCCGGCATCGGCAACGGGCTCGTCACGGACGTCGGCAATCGCGACCTCATCGCCGTGCAGAGCGAGCTGTTCCTGCTCGCCGCGTTCTTCCTCGCCATCGGTCTCGTGGTGGATGTGCTCCACCGTCTTCTCGACCCCCGGCTGAAAACCGCCGCAAACCTTTCGGAGGTGAACGCATGACCGTTTCGCCGACCGCCCCCTCCACGCCGGTCATCATCCTCAAGTCCATGTGGCGCCGCGGCGAGGGCAGATTCGCGCTGATCGTGCTGGCACTGTGGGTGCTGGTCGCCGCGATCTCGCTCATCTGGACGCCGCAATCCCTGTGGGCCACCGACGGCTACCACGTCTGGGCCAAGCCGTCCGCCGACCACTGGCTCGGCACCGACGGTACCGGCTCGGACGTGTTCAGCTGGCTCATGGCCGGCTCTCGTACCAATCTGCTCATCGTGCTGCTTACCGTCGTGCTCTCCGCCGTATGGGGGCTGGCGCTGGTCGCCGCGATGGTGGCCCGCCACGCCGCGCTTTCCAATGCCACCGTTGTGGCGGTCGATGCGCTGATCTCCATCCCCATGGTGCTCGTGGCGCTGATTCTGGCGGTGCCGCTCGGCGCGTCGGTCACCGTGATCGTCATCGCCTGTGGATTCGGGTACGGACTCAATCTGGCGCGTGTGGCCCGGCCTGCCGCAGTGCTGGCCGCCCGCTCGGCCTACGTGGAGTCGGCGCTGTCCAATGGCGCGAGCGGCTGGCGGGTGCTGACCAGCCACATCATCCCCAACATCCTTCCGGTGCTGGCCGTGCAGCTCTCGCTGTCGGCGGGCACGGCGGTGCTTGCCGAATCGGGCCTGACCTACCTCGGCATCGGCGTGCCCTCTGGCGTGCCGAGCTGGGGGCATTCGCTGGCCACTTCGGTCAAGCTCATCAACGTGTTCCCCCTCACCGTGCTGTGGCCGGGTCTGATCGTCACGCTGGTGGTCGTGGCGTTGAACGTGTTCGGTGACGTGCTGCGCGACGCCATCGACCCGGTGTCCAACCCTGCGCTGCGGCAGGCGGGTGCCGCGGTACCCGCCGGGCATGGCGATGACGGCGTCGATGATGTCGATGGCATTGACAATGACGAGGCCGATACGGCACAGAGACGTGCCGAGGATGTGTCGGACACTGCGGCCATGATCGGAAGGAGCACACGGTGAGCGTTGACATCCGTGGACTTGGCGTCGCCATCGGCGGTCGCGCGATCGTCTCCGACGTGGACCTGAGCATAGCCGACGGCGAGCGGGTGGGGCTCATTGGCTCCTCCGGCTCCGGTAAGTCGATGATTTCCAAGGCCATACTGGGACTGCTGCCGCAGGGCGCGACGGCATCCGGGTCGATAACGATGGGCGGCGCCGAGGTGATTGGCGCGCCGGAACGCGCACTCGCCGACCTTCGTGGCCGATACGTGGGCACGGTGTTCCAGAATCCGGCCGCATCGCTCAATCCGGTGATGACCGTGGGGCAGCAGATCGCACTGCCTTTGCGGCTGCACTACGACCTCAGCAAGGCCGAACGGGTCGAACGCGTGACGGCCATGCTCGACAAGGTCGGACTGACGGGGGAGACGGCCGGCAAATACCCTCATGAACTGTCCGGCGGACAGCAGCAGCGCGTCGGCATCGCCACGGCGCTCGTCACCTCGCCGCGCCTCATCATCGCCGACGAGCCGACCACCGCGCTCGACTCCATCACGCAACGGCAGATTGTGGACCTGCTGACCTCGCTCGTGGACGGCGCGGGCGCGTCCTTGCTGTTCATCACCCATGATTTCTCGGTGCTCGCCCGCGCCACGTCCCGATGCTACGTGTTGGACGCCGGACGTATTGTGGAGTCGGGGAATACGGCCGACCTGCTCGCCGTGCCGAAGACCGTCGAAGCGCGACGGCTGGTTTCCGCCGCACGCAACCTGACGTTGCATGCCGGCATCGGGAAGGGGGTTCGATGACGCAGACGACTTTGGCCTCCGACCGGGAGGAGCGTCTTGGGCGCGAGACCGGAGACGATGCGGCCCGGACGCCTCTGGCGTCCTCGGCATCCTTGGTGCGTCCGCCATCCCGGATCCTTCGGGACCAACGGACGGACGACGGCCGGGCTTCCGGCTCCGAAAGGGAATCGGATTCCCTGCTGCACACTGCCGATGCTGATGTCGATACCGATACCGGCGCCGGCGCAGAGCCGCCCCTGCTCGCCGCGCGCAGCATCAACGCTTCGTTCGCGGCCCGCGACATGCATCGCGGCCTGTTGGGATTCGGCCGCGCCCCGCGCAGACAGGTGCTGTTCGACGTTTCCGCCGACGTGCAGCCGGGGGAGTGCCTTGCGGTGATTGGCGCATCCGGGTCGGGCAAGACCACGCTCACCCGCATCATGCTCGGATTGGGGGCTGCCGATTCCGGCGAGATCGTGTATCGCGGTGCCGAGGTGAGCCGGGGCTCGGCCGGGATGAAGGCCCTGCGCGCCGAGTCGTCCATCGTGTTCCAGGACCCGTACGGTTCGCTTGACCCGCGTTGGACGGTCGAGCGGTCGGTGTCCGAACCGTTGTGGTTGCGTCGGCGCGCGCTTGGCTTCGCGGCCGACGAGGTGGAGGGCAAGACCGTGCAGGCGCTGGCCCGCGTGGGCCTTGACCCGCGCATGTTCCTTGGCCGCTACCCGTGCGATTTGTCCGGCGGACAGGCCCAGCGCGTGGCCATCGCCCGCGCCATCGTCAACGAGCCGCGCGTGATTCTCGCCGACGAGCCGATGAGCGCCATCGACGTGGCCGCCCGCGTCCGGATTCTCGAGACCTTCCAGTCGATTCTCTCCGGTGAGGGCTCCCGAGCCCTTGACCCTGCCACCGGCCAGCCGATTCGTCCTGCCATCATCATGGTCTCCCATGATCTGGGCGTTGTGCAGCATATCGCCGACCGCATCCTTGTCCTGCATGAGGGGCGCGTGGTCGAATCCGGACCTACGGCGGCTGTGCTCGGTGACCCTCAGTCCGACTACACCCGGCAACTCATCGCCGCCGCGTCGCTATAAGCGGTGCGCTCATCGCCGCCGGCGTCATGTTCCGTCGTGAAATCAGTCGTGCGCCGAGAGTGCCGGGCTCGTGACCGGGCGGCGTGACCGGGCCGCCGGTGCGCCCGGGGCGACACGCGGAGGTCGTGGGCTGTGCTACGCTATGAGGCATGCAGTTCATCTCATGTTGTTGTCGCTAACCGACGCCCCAGGGCGAGCGGTCAGTGACGCATAACTTGAGATAGAGCATTCGAATCGCGGCGGTCACCGCAGTTGTCTCCGATGAATCACGGTATGGAAGTGTTCCGTACCCGAAGCCATGGCGTATTATGGCGCATCGGTCGAGACGCACGCACAACGGATGGGAGCCACCACCGGACAAAACGGTGAAACGGCGAACGCCGCGCGGCAATCATCCTTGGCAGCCCAACGAATCCCACACGAATCTCAATCAACGGTCATCATCGCTCCTCCGCTCGCCGGGGACGTCGGTTCACGACAGCCAACATGGACAATCAGTCGAAACCAACCACCCCGTACAGCAAAGGACCTCCATCATGACCATCCACAACAGCCTCGCGGAACTCATCGGCAACACCCCGCTCGTCAAGCTCAATCACATCCCGCAGTCGCTCGGCGTCAAGGCCACCATCGCCGTCAAGGTCGAATACTTCAACCCCGGCGGCTCCTCCAAGGATCGCATCGCCGAGCGCATCATCGACGCTGCCGAGAAGTCCGGACAGTTGAAGCCCGGAGGCGTGATCGTCGAGCCCACGTCCGGCAATACCGGCGTCGGACTGGCGCTCGTGGCCCAGCAGCGCGGCTACCGCACGATCTTCACCCTGCCGGACAAGGTCTCCGAATCCAAGCGTGCGGTGCTGCGCGCGTACGGCACCGAAGTCATCGTGACCCCCACCGACGCCGGCCCGGACGACCCGCGCTCCTACTATCAGGTGGCCGAACGCCTCGCCAACGAGATCCCCGGCGGCTTCCGTCCGAACCAGTACGACAACCCGAACGGCCCGGAAAGCCACTACTACACCACCGGTCCGGAGATCTGGGAGGCCACCGACCACAAGGTCACGCACTTCGTGGCAGGCATCGGCACCGGCGGCACGATCTCCGGCACCGGCAAGTACCTGAAGGAGGCATCGAACGGCGCGGTCAAGGTGATCGGCTCGGACCCGGAGGGTTCCATCTACTCCGCCGATTCGCTCGCCGAGGTCCACCAGTACGACATCGAGGGCGTGGGGGAGGACTTTTATCCCAAGGCCTTCGACCGCAACATCACCGACGACATCGTCAAGGTCAATGACGCCGAGGCCTTCGAGATGACCCGCAGGCTCGCGGGCGAGGAGGCGCTGCTGGTCGGCGGCTCCTCCGGCATGGCCGTGGCCAGCGCCATCAAGTACGCACTTGCCAACGATCTGGACGAGAACCAGATCGTGGTGGTCCTGGCCCCCGATTCGGGCCGCAGCTACCTCGAGAAGATCTTCAACGACGACTGGATGCGCGCCAACGGATACGGCGACATCGTGGACCGGACCGCCAAGCCGTCGCTCGCCGCGCAGTATCTGGCCTGACCGGTCCCTCCCATAACCCATAACCGGTCATCAATAACACTGATACCCGCTGACGCCAACACGCCCATCCGTCATCAGTCCATCATCCGTCCCTGAATTACCCTCGAATACGAACACACCGAAAGGAACCACCATCATGTCCGCTGAATACAACGCCAAGTTCGCCGATACCGCCCTCGCCACCCGTGCCATCCACGCCGGTCAGGAGCCGGATCCCACGACCGGCGCCGTCGTGACCCCGATCTTCGCCACCTCCACGTTCAAGCAGGACGGTGTGCTGGGCCTCAGGGGCGGACATGACTACTCGCGTTCCATCAACCCCACGCGCACCAGCTTCGACGAGCAGCTCGCGGCCGTCGAGGGCGCCAAGTATGCGCTGAGCTTCGCATCCGGCCTCGCCGCCATCGATGTGCTACTGCGTTCCACCATCCTGCCGGGCGACAACATCCTGCTCGGCAACGACGTGTACGGCGGCACCTACCGTCTGTTGGCCAAGGTGTTCGTGCCGTGGGGCGTGGGCCTCGACGTGGTGGACATCACCGACACGGCGGCCGTGGAGATGGCGCTCGCCGCCAAGCCGTACAAGTACGTGTGGGTGGAGACCCCCTCCAACCCGCTGCTCAACATCACCGACATCGCCGCCACCGCCGAAGTGGCGCACAAGCACGGCACGAAGGTCGTGGTGGACAACACCTTCGCCTCGCCGGCCCTGCAGCACCCGCTCGCGGACGGCGCGGACGTGGTGGTCTACTCCACCACCAAGTACATCGGCGGCCACTCCGACGTGGTCGGCGGCGCCGTGGTCCTGAACGACGAGGAGATTCGCGAGAAGGTGGCGTTCCTGCAGAATGCGGCCGGTGCGGTGCCCTCCCCGTTCGATTCCTGGCTGGACATCCGCGGACTCAAGACCCTGGACCTGCGCGTCAAGCGTCACAGCGCCAACGCGCTCAAGGTGGCGCAATGGCTGGAATCCCAGCCCTCCGATGTGATCGAGCGAGTCTGGTGCCCGGGCCTTGAATCCCACCCGGGCCATGAGATCGCCGCCCGACAGATGCACGGCGGCTTCGGCGGCATCGTCTCCGTGCAGCTTGCGGCCGGCGGCGAGGCGGCCAAGCGTTTCGTGGACCATACGCAGATCTTCACGCTGGCCGAGTCGCTGGGTGGCGTGGAAAGCCTCATCGAGGTGCCCGCCGCCATGACCCATGCCTCCGTGGCCGGTACCACGCTGCAGGTGCCCGCGAACCTGGTGCGCATCTCGGTCGGCATCGAGAACGCCGACGACCTCATCGCCGACCTGCAGCAGGCGCTCGAGCGGATCTGATGCCGTGGCGGATGCGGGCGAGCGTTCCGCACAGGTTCGCATACGGTTTCTGAATACGAAGAATCCCGACACCGATAAGGTGCCGGGATTCCTTTTACGCTGACCTGTGCGGTTGCTGTTGTGACTGCATCACGCGCCGGTGTACGTGGTGGCATCCGGGCCGGCGGCACGCAACGGCTCGCCGGAGGACGGGGTGGTGCCATCGACCACCACACGGGTGCCGAGCGGTGCGAAGTCATACATCCACTTGGCGTCGGCCACCTGCATGTTGATGCAACCGTGGGAGCCCGGGATGCCCTGCTGGACGTAAATCGGGTGCTCGCCCCACATGTACACGGGCACGCCGTGCAACGCTTCGCTGCCGTTGTAGTAGGACACCCACGGGGTGCCGGGCTGGGAGTAGCCGGGGCCGCTCATCGTCTGGGATTCGTATTTCAGGTACACGTAGAACGTTCCGGTGGCGGACAGTCGCGAACCGTCGGCCGTGTACTGGCCGGAGGCGATGTTGAACGTGGCGACCGGCGTGGTGCCGCGGTAGGCGGTGGCGGTCTGGTTCGTCAGGTTCACATGCACCCACGGATCGCCGTTGGCCACGTCGAAGTTGTGGGGGACCTCGACCTCCTTGACGTCATACGGGGTGTCCTTCACCGCTACGGCCGTATCGACCGGCTGGTTCTGCTCCAAGGCCTTAGCGATCTGTGCGGGGGCATCGCCCACGCCGGTCACCTCCACACCGTCCTGGCCCAAGGTCTTGTCGGCGCCGATGCGCTGACCGCCCTCGGCCTTCGGTGCGATGTAGACCTCGCGGGTCACCTTCTCCTCGGTCAGTTCCTTGACCACGTCGGCGCTGGCGACGTACGTGCTGATGGCCTTATCGTCCACCTTGAGGCTGATTTCGCCCGTCTTGACATTGGTGGTCGGCTTGAGGAACGTGGCGATCTGCTCGGCCGGGATGGTGATGTTCCGGTCCTTCGTGTTGCCGAGGTTGATGGTTAGGCCCAGACGCGCGTTGGCGTCATCGCTGACCTGCTGGGCCACGGCCGGGTCCACGATGTCCTTGCCGGTCTCCAGCTTCACGGCGACCGTGGTGTGCTCGCCCGGGTTGCCTACCGTCTGCTTCACGGCGGCGGTGATGGTCTGCGTGTTCGGCTGCTTGCCATCCTTGCCGGCGACGACCTCGAACTGCTGGGAGTCCTTGTTGTAGCTCACGGAGGTCAGCTGCACGCGGTCGGCCTCATCCACCAGACCATCGGTCACGTACTGTTCGGCCGTGGCGTTGTCCGTGCTGGCGGCAAGCGCCACATGCGGCTGGTCGAAGATGTTGAGCTTGGCGAAATCGCCGGTCTTGGCGTTGAGCAGGGCATCCACCGTCTTGGACGTGTCCACGGACACACCCAGATCGCTCAGGGAGGCCTTGGCGGTCTTGCCGTCCGCGGTGAAGCTCACCACCGTGTTCTTCACCTGCTGGTTGACGGTGTCGGTGAGCTCGTCCTTGGTCTGTCCCATCACGGACACGTTGCCCAGATGCACGCCGGGCGCGGCCTTGTCCTGGAAGTACCAGCGGCCGATGAAGAAGTAGGCGATCAGCGCGGCGAGCAGCACCGCGAGCACGGCGAAGAGCACCACGAGCCCGGTCCTGTTGCGGCGTTTCGCATGGTTCATGCGGGACCTGCGCTTACGGGTATCGACCGCATCCGTATCGGCGGTAGTCCTCGGCATGCCGTCAAAACCCACGGGACGCAGCACTGTGGTCTGCTCGTCGTTCGGGCGTGGGAATGAAGTTGTTACGTCGGTCATATCCACCTTATTCTTTGCATATTCTGCACATCATATTGCGGGAAAGATACACTACTCCCTTTCCCCTTGTCTGCATAGTAATACGGCCGGGCTACCGCATTCCTCGCCACTGCGCCCGTTGAGCCGCCGGCGCAACCGTTTGTGACCAACCTCACGCGGTGCGGGGCAACGTGGTGGCCTCCGGGCCGGGACGCTCAGCATCCCCTCGGCCCGGCGGCGTCGCTACACTGGTCAACTATGACAGCACAGGATGCATTGGGGGCGCTCAAACGGTATTTCGGCTACGATTCGTTCCGGCCGGGGCAGCAAGGGATCGTCGAATCGCTGCTCGCCGGGCGCGACGTACTTGGCGTCATGCCCACCGGCGCCGGCAAATCCGTGTGCTATCAGGTGCCCGCCGCCTTGCTGCCGGGCGTCACAATCGTCATCTCCCCGCTCATCTCCCTGATGCGCGATCAGGTGGATGCGCTGAACGATCTGGGGCTGCCGGCCGCGTTCGTCAACACCACCCAGACCCCGGACGAGCAGTCGATGGTGTTCGCCCAGGCCGCCGCAGGTGAGGTGAAACTGCTGTACGTCGCCCCGGAACGTTTGGAGACGGGACGGTTCCGCGACTTCGCCTCCCGCACGCCGATCGCGCTTGTGGCCGTGGATGAGGCGCATTGCGTCTCCCAGTGGGGGCAGGACTTCCGTTCGTCGTATCTCGGCATCGGCGACTTCATCGCCTCCCTGCCGAGCCGTCCGCCGGTGGGCGCGTTCACCGCGACCGCCACCGAACGGGTGCGCCGGGACATCGTGGGGATGCTGGGACTGCGCGATCCCTCCGTCACCGTCACCGGATTCGACCGGCCGAACCTGTACTTCGACGTGGTCAAGCTGGAGACCAAGTACAAGGCCGCGTGGGTGGCCCGCTATGTGGCCGATCACGCGGACGAATCCGGCATCGTCTACTGCGCCACCCGCAAGGAGACGGAGGCGCTCGCGGCCACCCTCAACCAGATGGGGCATTCGGCCGTGGCCTATCACGGCGGCATGGCCCCCGATGTGCGCGAACGGGCCCAGCGCGACTTCATCACCGATCGGGTGCCGGTGGTCGTCGCCACGAACGCCTTCGGCATGGGCATCGACAAATCCAATGTGCGGTTCGTGATCCACCACAACATGCCCGAATCCATCGAAGCCTACTACCAGGAGGCGGGACGCGCCGGACGCGACGGCGAACCCAGCCGGTGCACGCTGCTGTGGAACGAATCGGATATCGTCACCCGGCGTCGTCTTCTGGACAACGACTACGACAACGAACGGCTCACGCCCGAGGAGCAGGAGATTGTGCGCCAGTCCAAGCGCAGACTGCTGGACGGCATGGTCGGATACTGCCGCACCACCGAATGCCTGCATCGGTACATGACCCGGTATTTCGGGCAGGAGCTCGAGCCGACGGGCGCGGCGAAGGGGACGGCCGGGGCCGCCGAAAACACCTGCGGAGCCTGCTCGAACTGCGAAAGCACGTTCGAAACCATCGACGTGACCCGTGTGGCCCAGGCCATCAGCCGGTGCGTGCATGACGTGAACCAGCGGGTCGGGTCGGGCAAGATCGTGAAGATCCTGCGCGGCTCCAAGGCGCAGGATCTCGCGTGGCTCAATCCGGAACAGATGCCCACCTTCGGCATGCTCAAGGACGTGAACGAGGCGCGCATCCGCGACGTGCTCAGCCAGATGGCCACGGACGGCTATCTGGCCATCGCCGAAGGTCGTCTGCCGATCGTCATGTTCGGCCGTCGCGCCGTCGAAACGGCACAGCCGGACTTCCACTATGAGATCAAGCGGGTGGAGCGCAAGGCCGGTGGGACGGGCGGCTCGGGGCGTTTCGGCGGCGGCAACGGCGCCGGCAATGGCGCCGGGAGCGCCGGATTCGCCGGCGCAGTATCCGACGGCGACGGCCGGGCGCTTGACTCCTACATCCCGGACGACGAGGACGAGGCGCTGTTCCAGAAGCTGCGTGAGCTGCGCCGCACCATCGCGCAGGAGATCGGCAAACCGCCGTACATCGTCTTCTCGGACAAGACCCTGCGCGACATGGCCCGCATCAAGCCGGTCACCGACGCCCAGTTCCTTGCCGTCAACGGTGTGGGCCAGCACAAGCTCGACCTGTACGGCAAGCGGTTCATGGAGGCGGTCGCCGCGTTCGATGCCGGGTGAACCGGCGATTCGCCCACCCCTATTGGCACCCGACCGGCATCAGGGAACACCCCTAATGGGTGCGCAACCTGAACGTTCGCACTAGACTCACTGGAAGAAGTGTGATTCGCGTCACCGCGATGCAACGGTTGTGAGAGGTGCGGTCACGCGCGCAGCGCTCGCCAATGGCGACGAACGAGAGAGAAGGTGCCCGTGCCTCGATCAGACAGTCCCGCCGGCATATCCGGCGATTCGCCCGTCGGCGGCCGCATCGGCGGTTCCGCTGGCCGTCCCATCATCGAAGTGAGGAACCTGCGCAAGGAATACCCCGTCGAGGACGAGACGGTGGTGGCGCTGGACCGCGTGAACCTTGCGATTCTGCAGGGGCAGATCTGCTGTATCTTCGGCGAATCCGGCTCCGGCAAATCCACGCTGCTCAACCAGCTGGCCGGCATGGAGAAGCCGACCCGTGGCGGCGTACGCATCGGGGGAGTGCCGGTCAGCCGTCTCGACGAGCGCGAGCTCGCCGCATTCCGCCAGAAGCATCTCGGATTCGTGTTCCAGTCGTACAACCTGCTGCCGAACCTCACCGCCGTCGAGAACGTGGCGATGCCGCTCATGTTCCGCGGCGTGCCTAGGGAACAGCGGGAGCGGGCGGCCCGCGGCGTGCTCAAGCGCGTGGGATTGGGCCATCGCCTGAGCCACTATCCGCGTCAGATGTCCGGCGGACAGCAACAGCGCGTCGGCATCGCGCGTGCGTTCGTGACCAAGCCGGAGGTGGTGTTCGCCGACGAGCCCACCGGCAACCTCGATTCCAAGACCAAGGCCGAGGTCATGGACATGATCTGCTCGTTCGCGCGCGATTTCAACCAGACCATCGTGCTGGTCACGCACGACCCGCAGATGGCCTCGTACGCCGACCGCATCGTCACGTTGTTCGATGGGCGGATCATCGATGACCGCTCCAACACCGCCCATTCCGATCATTCTGATTATTTCGATTATTCCGACCATTCCGACCATTCCCACCGTTTCAACGCCGCAGTCCAAGGAGTCGACCGATGAAGCACCTCACCAATCGCATGTTCGCCGTCATCACGGCATTGCTCGCCATCCTCGCGCTGGCGTTTGCCGTCGTCTCCCTGCCGCATCCTGCATACGCCGAGGATGGCAATGCCTCCGCACAGACCTCGGACGGCGGCGGTGACACGCCTGTGGCCGGCCCCGTGCCGAACATCATCGTCACCAACTTCACGTACGGCGGCGATTCGGTGGCCGCCGGCTCCAAATTCGACCTGGCCTTCACCTTCCAGAACATGGGGCAGGTCGCTGTCTCGAACATGGTGGTCACGGTCGATGGCGGCGAGAGCTTCGCCATCGCCGGCGGCACCAACACCTTCTACGTGGATGCGCTGTGGGCCGGATACTCGTTGACCCAAAGTCTGCCTATGCAGGCCGTCTCCTCGGCCAAAAGCGGCGCGCAGCCCATCACCGTGAGCTTCCGATACGAGTATGTGGACTCCGGCTCACGTTCCTCGAACCAGTCCGACATCAAGATCTCCGTGCCGGTCAGCCAACCCGACCGCTTCGAGATCAGTGAGCCGGCGCTTCCGGACCAGGCCTTCGCCGGCGAGGAGACCACGGTCACGATGGAATACGTGAACAAGGGCAAGGGCGACATCTCCAATGTCGAGGCCACGATGGAGGGCGAGGGCTTCGACGCCACGATGAAGACCCAGTACGTGGGCAATGTGGCCTCCGGCGCCACCGGCTCGATTGGTTACGCCTTCACGCCGCAGTCCTCGGGCGAGCTCGACGCCAAGCTCAAGATCACCTATGAGGACTCGGACGGGCAGACCAAGACCAAGGAATTCCCGGTCAAGCTCGCCGTGAGCGAGCAGATGCCGGTGACCGACCCCACGATGGACCCCGCGATGAATCAGACCGTCGATCAGGGCCTGCCGTGGTGGGTCTGGGTCGTGGCGGTGGTGGTCGCGGCCGGTGTGATTGTGGCGATCGTGGTGCTGGTCCGCCGTCGTCGCAGCAAGAAGGCCAAGGACGATATCGATGGGGAATGGGATGACTGGTCCGGGAACTCCGGCGCGTCCGGTGCCTCCGGTTCCATGGCTGGCGATGCCGCATCCGGTGTTGCTGGTGGTACCGGCGCGGGCACTGGAACGGGGACTGCGGACGCCACCGTCACCGAGATCATCGACTCCGGCAAGGCGGCGCTGGGCGGAGGTGCCGTCGTCTCCGGCGGGACCGAAGCCGCCGCGTCGGGTGCCGACGGCGGCAAACGGGCCGGCGGTTTTCGCGGCGCCGCCTCGCATAAGGCCTGACGGGAAGGCCATCCCATGCGATTCGGCGATATCCTGCGGCTCTGCCGCCAGAACCTATGGAGACGCAAATCACGTACGATCCTGACCGTGCTCGGCGTGATCGTCGGCTGCTGCTCCATCGTGCTCATGATCTCCCTCGGCCAGGGCATCAACGAGCAGAACGAGAAGATGCTCAAGCAGATGGGCGATCTCTCCATCGTCACCGTCTACACCTCCGGCGGCAGTAGGACGAACACCGGCGCCGGCACCACCGAGGTCAAGCTGGATGACAAGGCCCTCGAGAGCTTCCGTTCAATGAGCAACGTCTCCGGTGTGACGCCGGTGATGAACCTGCCGTACAACGCCACGCTCAAGGCCGGCTCGGGCGGACGGTACGTGGCCGACTTCGTGCAGATCATGGGCATTGACATGACGCAGTTCGACCAGATGGGCTACAAGATCAAGGACGGCTCCATGCCGGTCCGCGATGGTCAGGTCTTGGCCGGCGAGTGGCTGGCGTACGACTTCATGGACACCCTGCGCGGCGGCGAGATGCGCTACGCCAATCGCGGCGACGGCTCGTATTCCTGCACGTATAACGAGGCCACCGGCCAGTGCGAGGAGCCCGAGGATCAGGACCCGTATTTCGATCCGATGAAGACCCAGCTCACGCTGGTCACCGGCACCGATTACCAGGGCAGCTCCTACAGCATGCAGATGATGGGCGGCGGTTCCGGGAGCGGCACGGGCTCCCAGTCGGAGACCGTCACCGTGGACCTCACCGTCTCCGGCATTACCAAGGCGGACCAGAGCAAGGGATACTCCACCTCCAGCGGATTGGTCATGGACCTGAAGGACCTGAAGGCGCTAATCGCCAAAGTGGACCCGTCCACGGCCAAGAAGACCTCGACCACGTACGATCAGGTGTTCGTCAAGGCCGCGGACCTATCGTCCGTGCCCGAGGTGGAATCGCAGATCAAGGCAATGGGCTTCGACACCTCGTCCTACGAGGACATGCGCAAGTCGCTGGAGGAGCAGTCGAGGGCCATCCAGCTCATCCTCGGCGGCATCGGCGCGGTGTCCCTGCTGGTGGCGGCCATCGGCATCGCCAACACGATGGTCATGTCCGTGACCGAACGCACGCGCGAGATCGGCATCATGAAGGCGCTCGGCTGCTATGTGCGCGACATCCGCATGATGTTCCTCACCGAGGCCGGGGCGATCGGCTTCTTCGGCGGACTGGTGGGATGCATATTGAGCGGTCTGATATCGCTGGCCATCAATCTCGTCGGCATGACGTATCTTTCATCGATGTACATGGGCAGTTCGGGCGACGCCGCATCCCTCTCGTTCGGGGAACGCTTCTGGCAGTCGCTGGCTGGCGGCGAGGACGTGACCCGCTATTCGGTGATTCCGTGGTGGCTGTTCCTCTTCGCCATCCTCTTCTCGACGCTGATCGGCATTATCTTCGGCTTCGGACCCGCCAACAAGGCGGTGAAGATTCCCGCGCTGGACGCCATCAAGAACAGCGAGTGATGCTTGCGACAATGATGGGGTCGCCTGTCCAAGAAGACAGACGACCCCATCATCAGAAATCAATCGACATGGGTGCCGCCGCCGATAACCCGTATCGGTCGGCGGCCATGCTCACTGCTCGGCGATAGCGGCCTTGAGCTCGTCCACGCGGTTCGTGCGCTCCCACGGGAACTCCACGTCGGTGCGGCCGAAGTGGCCGTAGGCGGCGGTCTTCAGGTAGATCGGGCGCTTAAGGTCGAGTTCGTCGATGATGGCGGCCGGACGCAGATCGAACACCTTGCGCACCGCCGCGGCGATCTGGCCGCGCGTCACGCCGTCACGCTCCGTACCGAACGTCTCCACGTTGATGGAGACCGGGTCGGCCACGCCGATCGCGTAGGCTACCTGAACCTCGGCCTTGTGGGCGAGTCCTGCCGCCACGATGTTCTTGGCGACCCAACGCGTGGCGTAGGCTGCGGAACGGTCGACCTTCGACGGGTCCTTGCCGGAGAATGCGCCACCGCCGTGATGGGCCGCGCCGCCGTAGGTGTCCACGATGATCTTGCGGCCGGTCAGACCGGCGTCGGCGGCCGGGCCACCCAGCACGAAGGAACCGGTCGGGTTCACCAGCTGGCGGTACCCCTCGTACGGCACTTTGTCGCCCAGCACGTCCTTGAGCACCGGGTCGATGACGTGCTCCTTGAGCTGCGCCTCGAGCCACGCATGGCTGGCCTCGGGATCGTGCTGGGTCGAGATCAGCACGGTGTCGAGGCGTACGGGCTTGTCGTTGTCGTCGTACTCGATGGTCACCTGGGTCTTGC
Organism: Bifidobacterium sp. UTBIF-78; assembly: GCF_006408945.1. Classification (NCBI taxonomy): domain Bacteria; kingdom Bacillati; phylum Actinomycetota; class Actinomycetes; order Bifidobacteriales; family Bifidobacteriaceae; genus Bifidobacterium; species Bifidobacterium sp. UTBIF-78. Next base: position 39,547 of record NZ_JFAO01000022.1, on the reverse strand, counting down.
CGTCCGGGCGCAGGTGCGGCACCTCGCCGGACTTGCGCACCTGGGTGAGGCGGTAGGCGAGACGATGCGCCAGATAGATGGGCAGCGGCATAAGCACCGGGGTCTCGTCGGTGGCGTAGCCGAACATCACGCCCTGATCGCCGGCGCCCTGCGCCTCGTAGCGCTGTTCGCGGCTCGCGGCCGATTCCTCGGCGGCGTTCAGACGGCTGACGCCTTGGTTGATTTCGGCGCTCTGGCCGGTGATGGCCACGATCACGCCGCAGGAGTCGGCGTCAAGACCGACTTCGGAAGAGGTATAGCCGATGTTGCGCAGGGTCTCACGCACCTTGGCCTGCACGTCGCAGTAGCCTTCGGACGTGACCTCGCCGAAGACCAGGAACACGCCGGTGGCCGCCGAGGTCTCCACGGCCACATGGCTGGTGGGATCCTGGGCCAGCAGATCGTCGAGAATAGCGTCGGAGATTTGGTCGCAGACCTTGTCGGGGTGGCCTTCGGTCACGGATTCGGCGGAGATGAGCCGCTTTTCTTCTGTCATATCATCCCTTTCGTAGGACTTATCGCCCCGCGTCGGACGCGAAGCACAATGATACGGTGTCGGCGATATTGAGTTATCAGATATGTGCCTGTCACTGTGGAGTAGACATACGAAAGGGCTCGTGCCAACCAGCGCGGTGGCGCGAGCCCTTATAGCGTGTTCGCTCCTGAAGTCGATTTATAGCCGTTGGACGCGGCTCAGGCAAGTGTGTTGTCTGAATTCGGTCCGTGGCGAACATCTCGGGAGTGGAGCGAATTCAGAGCGAAGTCAGATCAGATCAGTTGCCCTCGTTGGTGTCGTCCTCGCCCAAGGTCTCCTCAAGCAGACCCTCGTCGATCTCGCGGAAGGCGATGGACAGCGGCTTCTCGTTGTTCTGGTATTCGACCAGCGGGCCGACGTTCTGCAGCAGGCCCTCATTGAGCTGGGTGAAGTAGGAGTTGATCTGACGGGCGCGCTTGGCCGCGAAAATGGCCAGCGCGTACTTGGAATCGGCGTGCTGCATGAGGTCGTCGATCGGCGGGTTCGCAAGACCAGTGGGATGCGGGTCGGTGCCAAAAGCCATGATGCTTATCTCCAGACTTGGAAAAATCTATCTCAACCGAAGCAAGTGTAGCCGTCCGTGGGGACACTGTGGGATACCGGGCAAAGGCCGCCGGATGCGGCGGTCGGTCGGAAGCCCGGCGGATTTGGCGAATTATCGGGCCAACCGCCGACTTCGCCAACGTTACGTTTTCGAAAATTCCATAATGTGACTCTTGACAAAACCCGTGTCCCGCGCAAGAGCTTGAATGGAACCATGACTGAAATGCGATCTGCAAAACTCATGTCCGGCCGCGTCTTCGCAGGCGCGCGTGCCCTCTACCGCGCCGCTGGCGTCAGCGGCGACGATATGGGCAAGAAGCCCATCATCGCCATCGCCAACTCCTTCGACGAGTTCCTCCCCGGCCACGTCCACCTCAACAAGGTGGGCCGCATCGTTTCCGAAGCCATCAAGGAGGCTGGCGGCATCCCCCGCGAGTTCAACACGATGGCCGTGGACGACGGCATCGCCATGGGCCACACCGGTATGCTCTACTCCCTGCCTTCCCGCGATATCATCGCCGATACCGTGGAATACCAGTGCAATGCGCACTGCGCCGACGCCCTGATCTGCATCCCGAACTGCGACAAGGTGGTTCCGGGCATGCTCATGGCCGCCCTGCGTCTCAACATCCCGACCGTGTTCGTCTCCGGCGGCCCGATGGAGGCCGGCACCACGGTGCTTGCCGACGGCACCGTCAAGAAGAACACCGACCTCATCTCCGTGATGTACGCCTCCGCAGACGATAGCGTCTCCGAGGAGGACCTGCTCAACTACGAGAAGACCGTGTGCCCGACCTGCGGTTCCTGCGCCGGCATGTTCACCGCCAACTCGATGAACTGCCTGACCGAGGCCATCGGTCTGGCCCTGCCGGGCAACGGCACGATCCTCGCCTCCCACGGCTTCCGCAAGGAGCTGTTCCGCAAGGCCGCGCGTCAGGTCGTCAAGATCGCCAACCAGTACTACAAGGACGACGACGATTCCGTGCTGCCGCGCTCCATCGCCACCAAGGAGGCGTTCGAGAACGCCATGACCATGGATGTGGCCATGGGCGGTTCCACGAACACCGTGCTGCACATTCTGGCCATGGCGCAGTCCGCTGACGTGGACTTCACCCTGGACGACATCGAGCGCATCTCCCACACCGTGCCCTGCATCTGCAAGGCCGCGCCTTCCGGCAAGTGGGAGATCTCCGACGTGCACCGCGCGGGCGGCATCTGCGGCATCCTCGGCGAGCTCGACCGCGCCGGCAAGCTGCACAGGAACGTCCACTCCATCGATTACCCGACGCTCGAGGACAAGCTCGCCGACTGGGACATCATGCGCGACACCTGCACCGAAGAGGCCAAGACCATGTACCACGCGGCACCGGGCCACATCATCTCCCCGGAACCGTGGACCCATGAGACCCTGTTCGACTCGCTCGACACCGACCGCGTGAACGGTGCCATCCACGACATCGACCACCCGGAGATCCACGAGGGCGGTCTCGCCGTGCTGCGCGGCAACCTTGCTCCCGACGGCTGCGTAGTGAAGACCGCCGGCGTGCCCCAGGAGATTTGGAAGTTCCGTGGACCGGCCCTGGTGGTCGAATCCCAGGAGGAGGCCATCAAGGTCATTCTTGACGACACGCTGAAGCCCGGCATGGCTCTGGTGATCCGTTACGAAGGCCCGAAGGGCGGCCCGGGCATGCAGGAGATGCTGTATCCGACCTCCTTCGTCAAGGGCAAGGGCATCGGCAAGCAGGTGGCCATGCTCACCGACGGTCGCTACTCCGGCGGCTCGTCCGGTCTGGCCATTGGCCACATGGCCCCCGAGGCCGCGAACAAGGGCCCGGTGGCGCTCATCAAGAACGGCGACATCATTGACATCGACATCGAAGCCCGTTCCGTGAACGTCGAACTGACCGACGAGCAGCTGGCCGAGCGCCGTCGCGAGCTCGAGGCCGGCGATGGCTACGTGGCGCACCGCGACCGCAAGGTCTCGCAGGCCCTCAAGGCCTATGCCGCCTTCGCCCGCTCCGCCGACAAGGGTGCCACCAGGGACCCGGATCTGATCAACAAGCTGTCCGGCCTCGCCTGATGTGCTGCGAGCCGGCGGCTCAAGGTAGGCTAAGGTAAGAGTGAAGGGCGGTCTCCGACATACGGAGACCGCCCTTCACTCTTATCCGGCATATCCGGCTGCTGCGCTCAGTCTTTTGCCTGCTCCGCCTTTCGGCAGTCGGTGCACAGGCCGAAGACCTCGAGCGTGTGCGATTCCACGGTGAACCCGTGGCTTTCGGCCACTTTGCGCAGCCAAGTCTCGCTCGGCGGGTCGATTTCGACGGTCTTGCCGCAATTGCGGCACACCAGATGATGGTGATGTCCGTCGTCGCCGCACAGACGGAACAGCTGCTGCCCGTCAAGCCGGATGGTGTCCGCGGCGCCTGCGTCGGCCAAGGCGTTGAGCTGGCGGTATACGGTGGCCAGTCCGATTCGGGACCCAGCGTCCTGCATGCGACGGTGCAGCTCCTGCGCGGAGATGAACTCGTCGCATGCCGCCAAAGCCGCGTGGATGGCGTCCTTCTGTTTGGTCTGACGTTCGATATGTTCAGCCATACAGACGGTCACGCCCTCTTCTCGTACGGCTTCAGATCATCCCAGCAGCCGGTGGCCTCGAGCTCGGCGACGGTACGGGCGGTGTCATCCGTGAGCACGGTGATATGGCCCATCTTGCGGTTGTGCCGCACCTGGGCCTTGCCGTAGTCGTGCACGTTCCACTCCGGATGCTGACCGATGAGCGCGCGCGTGGGGGCCACATGCTGGCCGAGCACGTTGACCATCACGGCCGGGCTCAGCAGCCGGGGCTGGATGAGCGGCCAGCCGGCGATGCCACGGATATGCGCGTCGAACTGGTCGATCGAGCAGGCCTCGATGGTGTAGTGGCCGGAGTTATGCGGGCGCGGGGCGAGCTCGTTGACGATCACACGGTCGTCCTTGGTCACGAACAGCTCGATGGCGAGCGTGCCGGCCAGTTCGAATCCCTTGGCCAGCGCCAGGGCCATCTCATGCGCGGTCCGGGCGATCTCCGGGCGCACCTCGGCCGGGGCGATGGTCATATGCAGGATGTTGTTGCGGTGGTCGTTGCGCACGATAGGGAAGGTCACATAATCCTTGCCGTTGCCGGACACGAGGATGGACGCCTCGAACGCGAAATCCACGAAGCCCTCGAGGATCGAGGGAGGGAAGCCGCCGCCGCGATCGCCGCGCGCGCGGATCTTCTCCAAATCGGCATCGTTCCTCAGCACATGCTGGCCGTGGCCGTCGTAGCCGCCGGAACGCGTCTTGAGCACACACGGGTAGTGCAGCTCGTCGATGGCGGCCTCGAGCTCGTCGAAGTCGTTGACCTCACGCCACGGCGCGGTCTCGATGCCGTGCTGGTTGATGAACGTCTTCTCGTTGATGCGGTCCTGCGTCACGCGCAACAGGTCGGTGCCCTGCGGGGCGGCCACCAGATGACGCACCTCGTCGATGGACTCGGCGTCCACGTTCTCGAACTCATAAGTGAGCACGTCGGATTTCTCCGCCAGATCGTGGATGGCGGTCTTGTCGTCGTATTCGCCGACGATCTGGAAATCCGCCACCTGCGCGGTCGGACAGTCCGGGGTCGGGTCGAGCACGCCGATGCGGAAGCCCATGTATTTGGCGGACAGGGCCATCATGCGGCCGAGCTGGCCGCCGCCGATGATGCCGATTGTGGCGCCCGGCTGCAGCATCTGCACAGCGCCGTGGGTTTCCTCAAACAAGCTGGGCATTGGATTCGGCCACCTTCTCCTTCAGCGAGTTGCGGTAATCCTCGAGCTTGTCGGCCAGCTCCGGTTCGAACGCGGACAGCATCTGCACGGCGAGCAGACCGGCGTTGGTGGCGCCGGAATTGCCGACCGCGGTGGTGGCCACCGGGATGCCGCCGGGCATCTGCACGATGGACAGCAGCGAATCCCAGCCGGAGAGCGCATGCGAACGCACCGGCACGCCGATCACCGGCAGCGTGGTCTGGGCTGCGATCATGCCCGGCAGGTGGGCCGCGCCGCCGGCGCCGGCGATGATCACCTTCAGGCCGTTCCGGCGCGCGTTATGCGCGAAATCGGCCATCAGCTCTGGTGTGCGGTGTGCGGAGATGACCTGCTTGTGGTATGCGACGCCGAATTGGTCGAGGATGTTGCAGGCGAGCTTCATGGTCTCCCAGTCGCTGGCCGAGCCCATGACCACGGCGACTTCAGGCTTGGATTCGTTTGCCATTATCATTTACTCCCTAGTTATTGAGAATATGGCCCACTGTACTCCGCTCTTGCGAAGAGTCGGCGTGCGTGATTCTTCGTGCGCTACAGCTCGATGACGATCTTGCCGAACACGTCGCCGGCGTCGAGCTTGGCGAAGGCCTGGGGTGCGGCGTCGAGCCCGGCGAACGTCGAATCGATGGTCGGGTGGAGGTTGGCGTGTTCGACGAACCGCAGCAGTCTGGCGAAATCCTCGCGCGAGCCCATTGTGTTGCCCTGCACACGGATGTCCTGGAAGAACACGCGCGTCAGTTCGGCACCGGGTTGGTCCCCGGTGGTCGCCCCGCAGACGGCGATGGTGCCGCCGGGGCGCACGGATTTGACCGAATGCGACCAGGTGGCCGCTCCCACGGATTCGATGACCGCATCCACCTTATGCGGCAATCGTGCGCCGGCCTCGAAGGCCGCGTCCGCGCCGATTGCCAGCGCGCGCTCGCGTTTGTCCTGGTCCCGCGAAGTGACGAACACCTCAAGCCCGGCCGCATGGGCCAGCTGGATGGCCGCCGTGGACACGCCGCCGCCGGCACCTTGGACGAGCACCGTGTCACCGGGCTTGACGTTCGCCGAGGTGAAGATCAGAGAATAGGCGGTCAGCCAGCTCGTGCCGAGCGTCGCCGCCTCGGCCATGGTCAGGTTCGCGGGCTTGGCGAACACGTTGGCGGAGGGCACGGCGACATGTTCGGCCATCGTGCCGGGGTACTTCTCGGAGAGGATCGTGCGGCGCTCGCCGGGGGCCACGCCTGCGCCGTCGGTGCCGATGAAGGTGTAGAGCACCACCTCGCCGCCGGCCTTGAGTCCGTGCTTGCCGGGGATGTCCTCGTCCAGAACGCCTGCGCCGTCGGTGCCGAGGATCATCGGCGTCTGTTCGGCGGACAGTCCCACGCCTCTGAGCGACCAGAGGTCGTGATGGTTCACACTGGCTGCACGCACCGCGATCGTGGACCAGTACGGGCGCGGTGCGGGTTCGGGGCGGTCGCCCACCGCCAACGCGGCGAGCGGGTTGGTGGAATCGACGGTGGATGCGTATACGGCTTTCATGATGAGCTCCTTCGCTGGTATGGGCGCGAATCGCCTGATGCGGTTCGACCGGCATGGTCCGGGCGGCGCGGCCCGTTGGTCTCGGACCGCGCGACACGGCCGGGTGACACGGGTCAGGCGGCACAGTCCGGGTGGCACGGTCCGGATGGATGCGTCGGCGTGGTGTTCCGGCCCAATTATCGCACTGATGGCTGCCCGATATACGGAGATGTTGGGGGTATTGACGACTCCGCCGCATGCCTGAAGGCATCGAACAGTAGGATTGCGCCTTCGGAAAGGCTAGTGGAGGGGAGTTCGACGGTATGGATGGCATGATGACGGGAGCTTCCGGATCGTTTGATTCCGATGCGCTGCTGCGTTCCATAGCCGGCCCGGACGACGTCAAGAGGTTGTCGGACGCCGAAGTGCATGAACTTTGCTGTCAAATTCGCCGCACGCTGCTGCGTTATGGTCATCTTCACGGTGGCCATATCGGCTCAAACCTCGGCATGGTGGAGGCAACGGTGGCGCTACACCGGGTGTTCGACTCGCCGCGCGACCGCATTGTTTTCGACGTGTCCCACCAGAGCTACGTGCACAAGATGCTCACCGGGCGGGCGGCGGCGTATCTGGATGCCGACCGTTTCGGCGAGGTCACCGGGTTCACGAATCCCGGGGAGAGCGAACATGACCAGTTCGTGCTCGGTCATACCGGCACGTCCATCTCGCTGGCGTGCGGTTTGGCCAAAACCCGCGATATGGAGGGCGAGGCGAGCGGCATCGGCAACGTGGTGGCGATCATCGGCGATGGTTCGCTGAGCTCCGGCGTGGCGTTCGAGGGATTGAACAACGCGGCCGAACAGGGCGGCAACCTCATCGTCATCGTCAACGACAACGAGATGTCCATCGCCGGTGATTTCGGCGGCATGTACGGTCCTCTTGCGCGGCTGCGCGCTTCCGGCGGCACCGCCCAGCCCAATCTGTTCGAGGCGTTCGGATTCGAGTACCGGTATGTCGGGCGCGGCAACGATGTGGACGCCCTGACCGCGGCGTTCCGCGAGGTCAAGGACATCGATCATCCGGTGGTGGTGCACATCCACACGCTCAAGGGGGCGGGCTATCCCGACTGCGGTTGTGGGCGTGGTTGTGGTTGTGGCCGGGACGCTGGTTTGTCCGTGCCGTCCGAGCGGTCGGATGATGCGAGCCAAGAGGGATGTGGAATGCACGGCGCGAACCGGGAGGGGCGCGGAATGCCTGGTGCGAACCGGGAGGGGCGTGGAATACACGGCGCTATCGAACGGGACGATTCCTCGTGTCGGAACGCGGCCCCGGAGTCTTCGGCCTCCGATGCGGGCGTGCGCCCGGCATGCAACGTGTCCCACACCGAACCGTGGCATTCCGATCACTGCAACCTGTCCGACCATGATCCGCACGAGGGTCAGTGCGAGGCCTCCCATTGGCAGAATCCCGACGCCGCGCTCGGCCGACCGGACGACCCGCGCAAGCATTACGGCAAACTGGCCATGGCGGCGCTTGAGCCACGATTCGCCAATGAGCCTGGTCTGGTGGTTATTTCGCCGGCCACTCCCGGCTCCAACGGCATCACCCATGAGTTCCGCGAACGGGCTGGAGCCCATTACGTAGACACCGGCATCACCGAATCGCATGCCGTCGCGTTTGCAGCGGGCATCGCCCGCGCCGGCGGAACCCCGGTGGTGGCCACCACCGCATCGTTCTTCCAGCGGGCCTACGATCAGTTCTTCCAGGAGATGAGCCTGAACCGCTCGCGGGTGACCGTGCTCGATTTCCTAGGTGGCCTGTCCGGCTCGGACAACACCCATTCCGGCGCGTACGACGTCATGATGTTCGCCAATATCCCGGGTGTGACGATGCTGGCGCCGACGTCACAGGCTGATTTTCTGGCCGATCTCGCCTGGGCCACGATGCCGGACGATCACGATGATGGAGCGCGGAAGCCTGATGATCGGCCCCGCTTCTCCGCGACCGAAGGGCGCAACATTGCCGATGCGCAGGGCGGCATCGGTGGAGGCGCCTTTGCGTATGACCATGCCGGCGAGCGGAAGCGGTCGGAACAGACTCGGTCGTGCGAGGGCGCTTCTGCCGGCTGTGGTGGTCTGGTAGCCCCGCCGGATGGTCCCGTGGTGATTCGTGTGCCGGGCGAGCCGATTCTGGCCGCCGAGCGCGATGCGTCGTTGCTGCCGTTGACCGGTGGCCGGCCCTCGCCGCAAGTCGTTTCGGGTGATACCGCGACGCCTGATGATGTGAATTGCGACTCGTCGCGACAGTTGCACCCGTTGCACTCATCAGGGAATCATTCGGAAGCTTTGTCTATCGGTCAGATGTCTGATCCACTGGCGTGGCGTGTGACGCATGCCGGTTCCCGCGTGGCGATCATCGGTCTGGGCAACACGTATCCGCTGGCCGAACGCACGGCAGCCGCGTTGATGCATGATCGTTCGGTCGCCGCCGGCGGGCGTCGTACGGATGCGGGAGAGGATACGGCGTCGGGACACGGCCCTTCCGGCGCATCGCTGAACGTCACGGTCATCGACCCGCGGCAATGCAGTTCGCTGGACGTTGCGGCGCTGGAATCGTTGCGAGAGGACCACGAGCTGGTCGTCACGCTGGAGGACGGCCAGCTTGAAGGCGGCTGGGGCGAGAAGGTGACCGCGTATTACGCGAACCACCGCATTGACGGCGCCCGGACCCCGCGCGTGCTGAACTTTGGCGCCGATAAGGAGTTCACCGACCGTGTCTCCTTGGCCGACCTCAATGAACGCTATGGACTTACGGTGACGCATCTCGTCAAGGTCATTCGTGCCGCGCTCGTATAGCGGATGATTGTCGTGGTCCGGCGTGCGAGCCGGTCAGCTCGCACGCAGTGCGTCCGTAATTGCAGGAAGGGCCTACCGCAGGTGGGCGGTGGGGGAGAGCCGGGCGCCTCGGGCCCAATCGGCGGCGCGCATGGCTTTCTTGCCCTGCGCCTTGACCTCAATCAGCTCCAGTGCCTCGGTTCCGGTGCCGACCCAGACATTCCGCTTACCCACGCTGATCGCGCCGGGCTCCAGACCGGTCGGCGTGTTCGGATTGGACCGATCCGCCGGTTGCGCGGCGAGGATATGCAAGGTGATGGCATCGTCCGACTTCCCGGCCTGCAGCTCGGTCCATGCGCCGGGGTGAGGCGTGCATGCGCGAATCTGACGGTCGATGGCCTGTGCCGCATCGGTCCACGAAATCCGGGCGTCCTCGACGGAGATCTTGTGAGCGTATTCCAGCCCATCGGCGGGCTGCGGGGTGAATGTGGCTGTGCCGTCACCCACCGCGGCCAGCGCATCCACATACATGGGCGCGCCTTCGTGGGCCAGCCGTTCCAGCAGTTCGCCGGAGGTTTCACGGCCGGTCAGGGGAATCGTCATCGAGGCGACGATCGGACCATCGTCCAATCCCTCGCCCACCTTGAACACGTCGGCGCCGGTGGTGGGGTCGCCCGCCCAGATCGCCCGCTGCGCCGGCGCGGCACCGCGCCACTTCGGCAGATTGGAGAAATGCAGGTTGTACCAGCCCATCGGCACCGCATCCAACACCGTTTTGGGCAGGATGTTACCGTACGCGATCACCGCGGCGATATCCGCATTGAGCGCGCGCAAGGACTCTAGGAATTCGGGGGAGCGCGGCTTGGCGTCGATGACCGGCAGACCCAGTTCCAATGCCGTGGCTTTGACCGGGCTCGGCGTGAGCCTGCGTCCACGACCAGTAGGCGCATCCGGGCGGGTGATCACGCCGACCACCTCGAAGCGCGGGTCGTCGGTGAAGGCCTTCAGCGAGGGCACCGCCACATCGGGCGTGCCCGCGAACACCAGTCTGAGCATAATCCTCCTTATCAATTGGTCTGATGAAGCGCCCCGTATATGGGGGTATTTCTGCCTTACCGCACGTTCGGGATGTCGAGGCCGTTGGCGATGAGCAGTTGACGCAGCTTGACCGGATCCTTGAACCGGGTGCCGCGGATGCCGGCCGCATTCGCGCCGACGATGTTCATGGCCTTATCGTCGATGAACAGCGCGCCATCGGCTTTGATACCGAACTGCTTGAGCGCCGCCTCGTAGATCTCCTTGTGCGGCTTGCGCAGGTGCACGAAGCCGGAGACGAGCTTGCCGTCCAGCTGCTGGAGGATGTCGCACTGCTCCTCGGCGATGTGGAACGAACCGGCCTCCCAGTTGCTTAGACCCCATACGCCGATGCCTGCGGCCTTGAGATCGTTGACCAGTACGCGGGCACCGGGCACGATGCCGGTCAGGGAATCACGGAAGTTGGCCATGTAATACTGGAGGATGTCCGCCCACTTGTCCCCCTTGCGTTCGCGCATGATGGCGATCGCCTCTTCGGGGGCGGTGCCTCCGTCCATGAGGTCGTTGATGTCGTAGAACCCGGAGATGTCGTTGTCCAGGAACTGTTCGATGGTTGTGCTGCTATAACGAGGGATGAGCGCCGCCGCCGGGTCCCAGTAGATCAGCACATTGCCGAAGTCGAAGATCACATCGGTGATCGGCTTGCCGGCATTCGCCGCCGCCTCGCCGTCCGCGACCAGCACGTCGTACTCCATATCCGGTTCACCGGGCCAACCCTTCATAGCTTCCTCCTTTGGTTCGGTGTGTGTCCTATTCCATGCTTCCATGCGTAGGCGACGATTGGATCAGGCGATTGGACAGTCGAATGGCCCATTCGTCAGATCGTCAGATCAGATCCTTGGGGTCCACCCGGAACCGCAGTTCGCCCGCCTCCCTGGCGGCCACATGCCGCGCGGTCTCCCGGTGCAGACGGATCGCCAGCTCGGCTCGGGACCGCTGCGGAACCCGCACCACGGCCTTGACCCGGTCCGCGGTGGCTTCGAGTTCGCGGGCGTCCACGGTGTCCGGCTGCGCGATGGGCACCGGCCCGAGCATGCCGGGCATGTCGTCGCAGACGGACCAGTCTCCGCCAAGAGCGCCGATGCGTTGCATCAGTGTCATCACGGCATCACGACGCCCCCATACGCAGCCCGCGGCCACCGCCGGTGGCATGCCGGTCTCGACTCGCTCCTCCATATCCTTGGCGGCAAGTATCCGCGAATCCCAGAGCATCAGCGATTGGGCGATGGCGGGATCGGTCTCGCCCAGAATCAGGGCCTGGCCTCCGCGCGATCGGGGCGCGCACAGTGAGACGGCCCGCATCCATGCCGTCAGTGTGTCGAGTCTGGCATCCACCCCCAACGCGTACAGGCTGGTCCAAGCGTCCAGTATGGCCACCGCACGGTATTCGTGGCCGGCTGCGCCCTGTTCTGTGCTGACGGGCCGTACGCGAGGTTCGAATCCTGGCGTCGCGATGACGATCATTGGTCGGCACGCCACATCCGGCACCAGCCCCTGCGCCTTGCTGGAGAGCACCACCGGCACCCCGCGGAACAGGCCGGCCAATTCGGCCGCGGTGCCGGCGGCACCCACACGCACGACACGCATGCGCTCGTGATGACATCCCGGGCATGTCCAATTGATGGCGGCTGCACCGCACCAGCGGCATCGTGGCGTGGCATCCCGTCCGTCCGACGACCGTTGCAATGGCCCCGCGCATTTCGCGCATCGGGCCTGCCGATGGCATTTCGCGCAGCTGAGCGTCTCGCTGATGCCATCCTGGGGGATGGACAGCAGTACCGGCCCACTCTCCAAGGCCTTGCTCAACACGCGCACTGCAGTGTGCGGCACTCGGGCGCCGATGCTTGGGTCGGCCAGCCGGGCCAGCTCATCCCGATTGAGCCATCGCACCCACGGCGTGGCGTCCTTGAGCGGCGATGCCAGTGGATGGATCGCCGTGGAATACCCGCTCACCGGCGTCTCCACAGTGTCCGGTCCCGTGTTCTCCCACTGGCTTTGCGGCGTCCGCGCGTTGGCCATGGCCACGAACACGCCGTCATGTGCCTTGGCTCGCAGCCTCATCACGCCACGGGCCTGAGGATAGGGCATCATGCCGTCCATGTTCTGATAGGCGGCATCCTCCAATATCGCGAACAGGGCCGGTCCCTGAACCGGGGCGTACATGACGGCGCGCGTGCCGACGACCACCTTCACCTGACCCAGCGCCACCGCCAGATAGGCGCGGTAACGGTCGGCTGCTGGCATGGCCTCTGCATTGAGCACGGCCACATCCCCGGTCCATCCTCCGGTGGGGGAGGGGGCGAATCGCGTGAGCCCGTAATTGCGCAGCATGGGCAGCAGATCCTCCACCTCGCGCATGGTGGGCAGCTCCACCACGGCGCTTTTGCCTGCGGTCAGGGCCGTGGCCACCATCCAGGCCATGTCCCGCTGCCACTGCCGCGCGCCGGGCATCAGATCGAAGACGAAGGATTGGAACCGGTTGCCGGTAAGCCCGTCCTGCAGTACGGAGGCCTGCGCGTAATTGGCGGCGATGCGCCGATACCCCTGCGCAGCGCCGTCGGCCAGCCCGGTGCCCGGTGCCCGGTGGAACGACGCCGCAAGTCGCTGCTCATCCTCGACCTTGGCCACACGCGGCGGGACCGCGAACCGGAGAATATTGGCGCGGGTGCCGCCATAGGCTTGGGCGATCAGACCGATGTCCTCCCGCATCGAGGCGGGGACGAGCACGTCGGGGCTGAGCACACGTTCGAGGTATCGCAGCGAGGAACGGGGTACGTCACTGGAGGCGCCGCGCGACCAGATCACCCCGCTGATGCGCTGCCCCCCGAACCGTACCCGTACCAGCACGCCGGGCTGTGCGGCCTCGCTGTCCTTCTCCTCGATGAGATAGTCGAAGGTCTGCCCCAGATGCAGCGCCTGCACATCCAGCACCACATGGGCTATGGGGTCATGCTCGGCCGGAGTGCGCTCCGCGGACGCGCGTTTGCGACGCTTGCGTGGGGCAAGCCCCGCGAGCGTCAGCTGTTCGGCGTCCTGTGCAGTCATGGGTCCACTATAAATGCGTAAAAGAAAGACGGTAAAATTTTACCGAATCCGTCGAAAACATGCGGTTTATTCATGCTTCACAGCCTCACAAGGGACGCATTGCCCTCGAAAGGCCGATAGCGGTGGCCGGCGTGAAGCCGATAGCGGCGGGAGCGGCTCCGCAATCGACTTCACCAACAGCCGCTCCCGCATCATCCCGGCAGGGCCTCCTTTCGGCAGACCCCATTCCGGCAGGGCCGCATCCTGGCAAGTCATCCTTCCGGCAGAAGGCCCGCCCGTATGCGGCCACCCGCATCACCGCAACGCTACTTGCGCAGAAAATCGAGCACCCGGCGCAGGTCACGCTCATTGATGGCATCGTCCGCGGCCAGCTGCGTCTTCGGCTTGGCGCAAAACGCCAGCCCCAGACCCGCAGCCTGAATCATCGGGATGTCGTTGGCGCCGTCGCCCACCGCCACGGTCTGGCTGATCGGCACACCCAGACGCTGCGCCCATGCCTGCAGCGCGTGCAGCTTCACGGTCTTGCACACGATCTCACCGACCACCTTGCCGGTGAGCCTGCCATCCTCGACCTCCAGTCGGTTGGCGATCCAATAATCGATGTGCCCCTCGGCGGCGAGGCGGTCCACCACCTCATGGAAGCCGCCGGACACCACGCCCACCTTCCAGCCGTGCTCGTGCAACGTGTCGATGAGCTCCAACGCGCCCTGGGTGAAATGCAGTTTGTCATGCACGGTGTCGAACACGGAGACGGGAAGCCCCTTGAGCAGGGCCACGCGGGCGCGCAGGGCATCGCAGAACTCAAGCTCGCCGCGCATCGCGCGCTCGGTCACCACCGCGATCTCCTCACCGCAGCCGGCGGCCTCGCCCAGCTCGTCGATGACCTCCTCGTCGATCAGCGTGGAGTCCACGTCCATGACCAGCAGACCCGGCTGCGCCAACGTGGGCAGCGAGACGGTGCCCGACGTCGCCTCCGCTCCGGCCACCGTCTCGGCGGCGACGGCATCGGCGAGACGGTGGCCGGAGCCGACGGTCCCCTCGGACTTGTCAACAAAATGCACATCTTCTTGCGTCATGCATCCGATTCTCGAAAAACCTTGGGACAATGCCCCCTATGAGTTTTTCCCAGGCCTTGACCCTTGCCACAGCCAACGCCCCGGCGGCCGCCGCGCATGCCGTCCAAACCGTCCGGACCCTCACCACGGCATCCGTCGACCCCGTCCCCGTATGCTCGGCCGCCGAGCCCGGTCTCATCGGCACCATCACCGCATGGCTGGTGAGTCTCATGGACACCATCGGTGGCGTCGGCGTGGCATTGGCCATCGCCCTCGAGTCGATCTTCCCTCCCATCCCGTCCGAAGTGATCCTCCCGCTCGCCGGTTTCACCGCGGCCCGCGGCACGCTGAGCCTGCCCGGCGCGATCATCTGGGCCACCGTCGGTTCGGTGCTGGGCGCATGGTCCCTCTACGGCATCTCGCGATGGGTCGGGCTGCACCGCATCAACCGCGCCGCCGACAAAATCCCCGGCGTCAGCCGTGAGGATGTGGGCAAGGCCAACGACTGGTTCACCAGGTACGGCACATGGTCGGTGCTCATCGGCCGCGTGATTCCAGTGGTCCGCTCGCTCATCTCCATCCCCGCCGGATTCAACCGCATGAACTTCCTGCAGTTCACCGGATGGACGTTCCTCGGCTCGGCCGTGTGGAACACCATCCTCGTCTCCGCCGGATACCTGCTCGGCGACCAGTGGTGTTCCATCCAGGGCGCGCTCGGCGTATTCGAGGATCTGGTCATCGTCGCCGTGATTGTGGTCATCGTGTGGTTCGCGGTCCGCAAAGTGCGTACGCTGATGCGTAACAGGAAATCCCAGCAATAATGACCGCGCGCCCGCATGGGCGAAGGAACCGTATGACCTCAACCGAAGAACTCGCCGCCCTGAACGACCGGCTCATGGCCAAGAACCACGCCCTTGCCGAGGCGCTGAGCCGCGCCGGCAAGGAGCTCGTCAAAGCCAAGTCGCAGCTCGCCCAGCTCGCGCAGCCGCCGCTCACCTTCGCCACGATGGTCAAGGTGGACTCCACCCATACCGATGAGGACGGCATCCAGCACGCCAGCGCCGAAGTCGTCTCCGGTAGCCGCCGCATCGTGGTGCCCGTCGCGTCGAACGTCAACGCCGCCCGCCTGACCTCCGGCGCCACCGTGATGCTCAACGAGAAGCTGGTGCTGGTCGAACAGCGCGACACGGACACCGTGGGTCAGATTCGCACGGTCAAACAGACGCTGGACGACGGCAGGATCATCGTGACCGACGCGTCGGGCAATCCCGTGGTGCTTCGGCGCTCCGGCGCGCTCGCCTCCGCTGCGGTCAACCAGGGTGACCGGGTGGTCGTGGACCCGTCCGTGCGCATGGCGCTTGAGGTGCTGCCCGAGGAAGGCGACCGCGATATGGTGCTCGAGGAGACGCCGGACGTCTCCTTCGCCGACATCGGCGGATTGGACGAGGAGATCAGCCGCATCCGTGACGCCGTGCAGCTGCCGTTCCAGCATCGCGCGCTGTTCGAACGCTACGATCTCAAGCCGCCGAAGGGCGTGCTGCTCTACGGCCCACCCGGCAACGGCAAGACGATGATCGCCAAGGCGGTGGCGAACGCGCTGTGCGACGGCGGATACGACATCAACGGCGACGGCACCGTGAACGGAACCGAACGGATGGTCAACGGCGTGTTCCTTTCGGTCAAGGGGCCGGAGCTGCTCAACAAATACGTGGGCGAATCCGAACGGCTCATCCGCCTCATCTTCAGGAGGGCCCGCGAACGCGCCGCCGAGGGCAGGCCCGTGGTGGTGTTCATCGATGAAATGGACTCGCTGCTCAGGACCCGAGGCTCCGGAGTCTCCTCGGATGTCGAGACCACCATCGTGCCGCAGTTCCTGTCCGAACTCGACGGTGTGGAATCGCTCGACAACGTCATGGTGATTGGCGCCTCGAACCGCGTGGACATGATCGACCCCGCCGTGCTGCGGCCGGGCCGGCTCGACGTCAAAATCCGTATCGGACGTCCCCGGCTCGCCCAGGCCGTGTCCATCGTGAGCCATTACCTCACCGACGAACTGCCGCTCGAGGAGGGCGCGGACTCGCACGACCTGTCCGAGGCGCTGGCGCGGGACATCTATGAGGTCTCCGAACGCCGTCACCTGTGCGACGTGCAGAACGAGGCAGGCCAATGGTCCGCACTGTATCTTCGGGATGTGGTCTCCGGCGCCATGCTCAAAAACGTGGTGGACCGGGCCAAGACCCGGGCCGTCAAACAGTCCATCGAAACCGGACAGGACGTGGCCATCACCGTGCCGTTGCTCGCTGCGGCGGTGGAGGACGAATACCGGGAGACCGGCGATTCGATGGTGGACGTCGATCCCGTGCAATGGGCCCTCATCAATGGCATGGACCCGATCCGGCGTATCCGGGCGCGCCAATGAGCTGATGGGCCGGAGTAAGGGACGGAAGCAAGACTTAAGGGACGGAATCAAGAACAAGGAGCATGTGCATGACCGTCAGACGAGTGATGGGCACCGAAACCGAATATGCGGTCTCGTTCAACGGGGCCGGCCGGTACAACCCCGTGCAGCTGTCCTTCGACGTGGTCAACGGCGCGGCCGACGCCAACAGCCGGTCCATCCGATGGGACTACCGTCAGGAGGACCCGGTCAACGATGCGCGCGGCACGCGGCTCGAGCGCGCCGCCGCCCGACCCGACATGCTCACCGACGCCCCGCAGCTCAACATCACCAACGTGATCGCGCCCAACGGCGGCCGTGTCTATGTGGACCACGCCCATCCCGAATACTCCGCGCCCGAAACCACCGATCCGTTCGAGGCCGTGCGATACGACCATGCCGGCGACCGCATCATGCAGGCCGCCGCCGAGCGCGCCGCCGCACGCACCGGCACGCCAATCGTGCTCCATCGCAACAACGTGGATGGCAAGGGATCGTGCTGGGGCACACACGAGAACTACATGATGGACCGCGCCGTGCCGTTCGACCGGGTGACGCGGCTGATGACCCTCCACTTCGTGACCCGGCAGATCTACGCCGGCTCCGGCCGCGTCGGTCTCGGCGAATCGAGCGAGATTCCCGGCTTCCAGCTGAGCCAACGTGCCGATTACATCCACGCCAAAGTGGGATTGCAGACCACGTTCGAGCGGCCGATCATCAATACCAGGGACGAGTCCCACGCCACGGATGACCGCCGTCGGCTGCATGTGATCGTCGGCGACGCCAATCGCATGGATGTGCCGCAGGTCCTGAAGCTCGGCACCACGAGCATGCTGCTGTGGCTGCTCGAACATGCGGCGGAGACCGGATTCGACGTGGACGGGTTCATGGACGGGCTGGAACTGGCCGACCCGGTCGACGCCATGCACATCGTCTCCCATGATCTGAACCTCGACGCCCCACTGCGGATGGCGAACGGAGGCACGACCACCGCGTGGCTTATCCAGCTCAAACTGCGGCAGGCCGTCTATCAGGTCGCCGCGCTGGTGGACGGCACGGATACCGCAGGGGAGCCCGCCTGGCCCGACAAATCCACCACATCCGTGATGGCGATGTGGGGGCAGGCGCTCGCCGATGTCGCCGCGATCCGTCATGCCGGCGACGAGGAGCGATTGACGATGACGAACGAGGCGGGTCGCGTCGAATGGCTGCTCAAATGGCAGCTGTTGGAGAGACTGCGTCGGAAGATTACCGGTACGGCCGGCGTTCCCGATGCGTCCCACGGGACGTCCGAGGCCGGGGAGACGGCGGTATCGCGTTCCGGAACCGCGCACGGCGTACCCGGCTGGGCGGACCCGCGACTTGCCGTCATCGATCTGAAATGGGCGGCGCTGGACCCGGCGGACAGCGTGTTCGCCAAAGTCGCCTCCCGCACCGAGCGGGTCAACACCAAAGCCGAGATCGCCGAGGCTGCGGCCGAACCGCCGGAGGACACCCGTGCATGGCTCCGGGCCATGCTGGTGCGCCGGTTCGGTCCTGAGGTCGCCGCGGTGAGCTGGTCGCGCCTCACCGCCCGCGATCCGGAAGACGCGCGGCATGATGATGCCACGGAATTCTATGGCAACGCCGGTCATTTGGCCGCTCCCGACCGGCATCTGTTCTCGCTGGACATCTCCGATCCGCTCGCCTTCACCAAGACACGGTGCGCCGGACCGCTCGAACAGGCCGGACACGCCATCGACCTGCTCAGGGCGTTGGCATAGCGTAATCGATGCCGATAGACTGGAGGACTATGGAAGACACACGTGAAGAGACGCCGCAGTATCTGCGAAGCCTGGCGCTCAAGGTCGCCGGTCTGCTCGAGGAGGCGGGGCAGCACGCCCTGCAGGACCAGCTCAACCCGAAGAACCTCGTTTCCACTATGGAAGCGGAGGGTAACAGCTACCTCAAGCTTGAGGTCGACGGCAAGATCCTGCGCTTCATGAGCACCCGTCTTGCGGACATCGCCCACTTCGATGGCTTCTGGACCACCCGTCCCGCCGAAAGCCGACCGGGCCAGCGCTACTGGTATATCGGCAAGATCGACGGCGTGATCAACTACACGCGGCGCATGAGCGAATGGACGCTCACCGTCGCGCTGTTCGAATTCGACGAGAACCGCGAGCCCAAGCCCATCCTCGGCGTGGTGCATGCCCCGGCGCTCGGCCTAACCTATCTGGCCGCGCGAGGCGCCGGCGCCGTGCGCATCCACAAGACCTCGGTGGGGGAGAAGCGCGACAAGGTCGTCCCCTCGATGACCGCCTCGCTCGACGGCTCCGTATTGAGCTATGGCATGTCCTTCATTCCGGGCGAGTCGCAGCGCGCGCTCGACGTGGCCTCCGCACTGGCCGGACGTCCGGCGGACATCAAGCGCGTGGGACCGGCCTCGCTCGACCTGTGCAAGGTGGCCGACGGCACATACGACGCCTACTTCGAGCCGATGCTGCACGTGTGGGACATCCCCGCCATCGCCGCCGGAACCGTGGTGGTGTGGGAGGCCCAGGGCACACTCGGCCGATGGAACGGCGACCGCATCCACTGGCGTCACGACAACGACGTGGTGGCCACCAACGGTCTCA
Organism: Bifidobacterium sp. UTBIF-78; assembly: GCF_006408945.1. Classification (NCBI taxonomy): domain Bacteria; kingdom Bacillati; phylum Actinomycetota; class Actinomycetes; order Bifidobacteriales; family Bifidobacteriaceae; genus Bifidobacterium; species Bifidobacterium sp. UTBIF-78. The sequence goes on along the minus strand of NZ_JFAO01000022.1, from coordinate 20,016 downwards.
TCGTCCGCGAGCTCATGCAGTACCTGAAGTAACGGCGAAGTCAGCTGGTTTTTCCAGCTGGCTGTTGATGACATAGGCTCTCCTGATTGGCTCCCCTCGCCGAGGGGAGCTGGCGGGCGCCTTGTCACAGTCGCAACAGCGCAATCAGCAAGAACAGTACGACAAGAACAGTACGAACAGTAAGAACAAAAGAAAGCATCATGCCACAGCAATTCCAACAGCCGCAAGCCCAATCCAATGAAGCCCATGACGAGGAGGCGCAAGCCGCCGTCCAATCTCAGGATCAGACGCAGGACCAATCCGACGCGCTCGACGACATCCTCGACGACATCGAATCCACGTTGGAGACCAACGCCGAGGAATACGTCAACAGCTTCGTGCAAAAGGGCGGCGAGTGATGCCCCAACTGCGTGACAGCGGCACCAGAAGCCTCCACGCTGCGGAACCCGTGCCATCGGCGGAGATGGACGGGTTCTGCCGTATTTTCGGCGTCGAAACCGAATACGGCGTGGCGGTCACCGGTGCCAGCAGGCCCGTGGACGCCGGGCAGGTGGCGATGACCATGTTCCAGCCCATCGTCTCGCGATCCCGGTCCACCAACACTTACCTGTCCAACGGCTCCCGCCTGTATCTCGACGTCGGCTCGCATCCCGAATACGCCACCGCCGAGGCCCGAGACCCACGCGAGGCGTTGGTGCAGGACCTTGCCGGCGAACGGGTGATGCGGAACCTCGCACTGAAGGCGCAGGCGAAACTGCGCGAGTCGTACGGCGAACACGCCACCATCCATGTGTTCAAGAACAATGTGGACTCCGCAGGGCACGCCTTCGGATGCCATGAGAACTATCTGGTCCGACGCTTCGTGCCGTTGGAGGCCATCGAGCATCAGCTGCTGCCGTTCCTTATCACCCGCCAGCTCTACACCGGGGCCGGCCGCATGACCCCGGACGGCTTCCAGATCACCCAGCGGGCCGATTTCCTCGACGAGGCCGTTTCCTCGGCCACCACGCGCTCACGCCCGATGGTCAACACGCGCGACGAACCGCACGCCGATCCGGACTCCTTCCGCCGTCTGCATGTCATCATCGGCGACTCGAACCGTTCGCAATGGGCCACATGGATGAAGCTCGCCGTGACCCACCTCGTGCTGTGCGTGATCGAGGAGGCGGCCCGGCGCGGTGTGCCGAGCGGCTTCGAGGCATGCGCGCTGGCCGACGCCGGCGCGGCCAATCGCGCGGTCAGCCACGACGTGACCTGCCGCGAGGCCCGACTCGCCCTTGCCGACCCGGATGCGTATCGGGCGGTCGGGGAGTCGCTGCCGCATGAACGTCCGGAGACGGACTCCGGCTCGATCGTGGATTCGATTCCGGGTGCCGCTGATAGTGATAGTGACGGTAATGGCGACGCCGTCGATCGCGCCGGTATGCCGACCGCTCTGGATATCCAGTACCGGTATCTGACGATTGTGGAGCGCTTCGTCGAGCGGCACATGGAGGCCCTGAAGGCCGACGTGCGGGATGGTGCGGCCGCAGACGGCATCGGTTCGTTGGCGTCGGATGCCGGACCGTCGCACGTCATCGCCGAATGGCGCTCCGTGCTGGACGCGCTGAGGGACGGCCGTATCGACGACCTCGCCGACCGTGTGGACTGGATTGCCAAGAAGCGTGTGCTTGATGCGCTGAAACGCCGCCGCCCCGATGCGACGTTCGCGCAACTGGAACAGTTCGAACTGGACTACCATGACATCGCCAACGGCCGGCTGTACGACTCGCTGGTCTCGCGCGGCCAGCTGCGGGAGCTGGTGACGGCGTCGGACGTCGAGCGCGCCATCCACGAGCCGCCCGCCGACACCCGAGCCGCCCTGCGCGGCCGGTTCGTGACCGCCGCCCTTGCCGCCGGCGGCCAGTTCTCCGCCGATTGGACGCACCTGACCGTGACCGCCCCCCAACGCCACGAAGCCGTGCTCCTCGATCCGTTCGATGCCGCCGAAACCCCGGAATTCACGCGGCTTATGGAGGCGCTTGGCCGCTGACGCCCCGGGCTGTCCTCCGAACCGGTATGGTGGATATGTTCGGCATGGACGGCGGAGGGAGTGTGCGGCGCATGTTCACGGTGGCGGTGGTCGAGGATGACGACAATGCGGTGGCAAGGCTCCGGGCCTGTCTGGAGCGGTATGAGCGGACACATGAGGGCGTGCGGTTCAATGTGACCGTGTTCGGTGAGCCGACGGCGTTTCTGGACCCGTATAAACCGGTGTGGGACATCGTGTTCATGGACATCGAGATGCCGAATATGGACGGCATGGAGGCGGCACGCCGACTGCGCGCCCTTGATTCGGAGACCATACTCGTCTTCGTGACGAACATGGCGCAGTTCGCGGCCAAAGGCTATGAGGTCGATGCACTCGACTACATCATCAAGCCGTTCGCCTATCCGGATTTCGAGCGCAAGCTCGGCCGTGCCATCGCCATACGAGAGGAGGAGTCGGCCGCGGTGATGATCATGCAGCGCGGCGGCACCAGACGCATACTGCTGCGTGACATCGAATACATTGAGGTGCGCGATCACAGCCTGATCTACCACACGGAGTCCGGCATCGTCACCGGCAGCGGATCGTTGCAGGATGTGGTGGACAAGATCGGTCAACGCGGATTCCTCCGGTGCAGCAAGGCATTCGTGGTCAACATCCGGCACATCGTCGCCGTTCAGGGCAATGACCTCACGCTCGGCGGCGGTGAGACGATCGCCATCGGACGAACCTACAAAAAGACCTTCATGACCGATCTGGCCGCCGGCATGGCCGACGGCACCGTGTTGTGAGAGCATCGCCATGGGGCAGGTCATACGGTTCTTCGACGCGAACGGCATGGTGTTCGAACTTCTGATCACCACGCTGATGTTCACTTGGTGGCTGGAACGCCGTCCGGGGTTCACGGCCCGTTTCGGTCTCGGCATGGCGGCGCTGCTCGTCGGCTCCGGCCTCTGGCGGCTGCTGGTGCCGGTCAATCTGTGGACGGTCAGTGCGGAGAACATGCTCGCCTACGTGATGTACACCGTGTGGATCGCCCTGTGCTGGCGCGTCAACATGCGTCAGGCCGTGTTCTACTTCGTGATGGGCGGCACTCTCCAGCATTTCGTGTACCGGGGCGCCCGGCTCGCCTCCACATGGCTCCACTACTTCTGGGAGGACGCCTCCTGGATCGACACGTACGTGTATGCGCTGATGGAGATCCCGTTCTTCGTGATCGGGTATTGGTGCTTCGGCAGACCTCTGGTGCGCAAACAGACATCCGCATTGGCGGGGCGCTCGGTGCTGATGCTCCTGTTCGGCATGCTGCTGTGCATCAGCGTCTTCACGAACCTGTTCAACGCGATGGTCGGTTCGCAGGTGGGGTCGGCCGCCTTCGGGATATTCAGCGCGTTCGACTTGGTCACCTGCGTCTTCGTGATGCAGCTCGCCATCGAGATCGTCATCAATCAGGTCGCCCGGTCGGACGGCGAGGTGATGCGCGAGCTGCTCCGCCAGCAGAAGCAGCAGATGGCCGCATCGAAGGCGACCATCGACCTCATCAACGTGAAGACCCATGATCTCAAAAAGCAGATCGCCTCACTTGGCGCGGCCATATCTGATGACCAAGTCAGGGAGCTGTCCGGGCTGGTCGACATGTATGACGCCTCGGTGCGCACGGGCAACGAGACGCTGGACGTGCTCATGGCGCAGAAATCGATGGAATGCGAACAGCAGGGCATCTGTTTCGACCGGATGGTCGACGGTTCGCTGCTCGCCTTCATGAATCCGGTGGACCTGTACTCGTTGTTCGGCAACGCGATCGACAACGCGCTGGAGGCGGTCGCGCGGCTCGACGCCGGCGAGGACCGGTATATCTCGGTGCGTGTGCGGCGGGATAAGGGCATGGCGATGATCCGCGTCGAGAACCCGTTCGCCGGCGATTTGACCTTCGAGGACGGGTTGCCCCGCACCTCCAAGGAGGACGCTCGGTACCACGGGTTCGGCACACGTTCGATGCGTATGATCGCCGAGCAATACGATGGCACGATGGCCATATCCGCGAGGGGAGGGGTCTTCCGGCTGACCGTGATCCTCCCGCTGCGTGACGCCGATGCCGGCCGGTGACGGGTGCCTATCCGCTCGTCACCGGTTTTCCAATGCTCCCGCCATCTGCTCGGGCATACACCCGCCACCCGAGTCCGGTGCCGTTCACCCCGCGAAAACGACCGTTCACGCAACGGCGTTTGAGCGGTGGCCGCACCCATCCGAGACTTGAACCGAAGGCGCGCACAGTGGGGCGCCCAGACATTCAAGGAGGATGAGATGTTCAAACGAACGAACTTGTGGCGGGGACTCACCGCCATCGGCGCGTTGCTCCTCGCCGTCGCCATCATGGCGGGATCGATCATGGAGACCTATCGCACGTCGCTTGACGCGTTCGCCGGCACCCGTAGCCAGCGCACGGTGACCGACCAGTCCGCGGACGGCGGCAACAGCTGGACCTACCAGTCCGAATTCAAGTCCGCCAAGGAGGCGTACGAGGGTTGGAAGGCCTTCGCCAAGGAGGAGGCGCAGGAGACCTTCGCACTGCTGAAGAACAGCAACGACGCGCTGCCGATCTCCAAGAACGCGAAGATCACCATGTTCGGCGTGCGCAGCTACGCCCCGGTGTACGGTAGCTCCGGCGGATCGATCGCCGACGGCAACTCCACCGTGGAGATCACCGATGCGTTCAAGGAGTCCGGCTTCGACATCAACCCGTCGATGCTCAAGGCATATCAGGAATACTTCAAGGACAAGAAGTGGACCACGCCGCAGTTCGGCAGCGGCATCATCCCGGAATACGCGGAGATCACCAAGTACGACGACCCGTCCGAGCTGAGCCTTGACGAGCTCGCCCAGTTCAACCCCGACTACAACTCCCAGTACAAGGACTACAACGACGCCGCCATCGTGGTCGTCGGCCGCCCGGGCGGCGAGAACGGCGCGTACAACATCGGCGAGGACGGTCTGGCCGACGGTGTGCACACCGCGAACGGCAACATCCTGAGCCTTTCGGATGAGGAGATGGCGTTGGTCAAGGAGGCCGAGGCCAACTTCGACAAGGTTATCGTGCTCGTCAACTCGGCCAACGCGATGGAGATCTCCAACCTCAAGAACGACCCGAAGATCGACGCGATCCTGTGGGTTGGCCTGCCCGGCTCCTACGGCTTCTATTCCGTGGCCGACGTGCTCAACGGCACCGTCTCGCCGTCCGCCCACTTGGGTGACGTGATGGTCACCAACGCGGCCGTGTCGCCGGCCATGCAGAACTTCGGCGACATCCCGTGGTCGAACGCCTCCGACTTCTCCGAGGACGCGGCCGTCAACTCCTACCTCATCGAATCCGAAGGCATCTACACCGGCTATCGTTACTATGAGACCCGCTATGCGGACATCGTCATGGGCAACGGCGGCGAGGAGGCCTCGGCCGGCACGTACTCGAACACGGACGGCACCGTCGCCACCAAGGATGGCACCTGGGACTACGCCAACGAGGTCGTCTACCCCTTCGGCACCGGCCTGAGCTACACCACGTTCAAGCAGACGCTTGACAAGGTCGAGATCTCCGGCGACAAGAAGACCGCGACCGTCACCGTCACCACCGAGAACACCGGTGACGTGGCCGGCAAGTCCGTCATCCAGCTCTACGCCTCCGTGCCGTACACCGACTACGACAAGAAGAACGGTGTGGAGAAGTCCGCGATCCAGCTCATGGACTTCGAGAAGACCGACTCCCTGAAGCCGGGTGAGAAGCAGACCATCACGATGGACGTCGACATGACGAACATCGCCAGCTACGACGCCAACAAGGCCAAGACCTACATCGTCGATTCGGGCGACTACTACTTCGCCATCGGCGACGACGCGCACGATGCGCTCAACAACGTGCTCGCCGCCCAAGGCTACGACGAGTCCGACGGTATGACCGCCGCCGGCGACAAGTCCAAGACCTACCAGTGGACGTGGGACGGCGACGTGGACGCGGCGACGTTCTCCACCTCCGACACTGGCACGGCGATCACCAACCAGCTCTCCGAGGGCGACTACTCGATGGACTACAACTCGTTCGAGGACGGCACGGTCACGTACCTGACCCGCTCCGACTGGAACGGCACCTTCCCGAAGACCTATTCCGGCCTGACCGCCGGCAGCGAGGTCTCCAAGCTGCTCAACAACGATTTCATCGAGCTGGCCACCGATGACGACGTCTCGGACATCACCATCGGCGACAAGTCCGCCAGCGACCTGACCATCAACGATATGAAGGGCGCTGCCTTCGACGACGAGCGTTGGGACGAGCTGACCTCCAAGGTCTCCGTCAAGGAGTTCATGTCGTTCGCCGAGAACGCGTTCCACATGATCGGCGGCATCGAATCCGTCGGTCTGCAGGACATGACCTCCGACGACGGCCCCGGCGGCTCCGACTCGCACACCCTGTCCGAGGGCCAGTACCAGGGCAAGGCGTTCTCCGATGCCAAGGACGAGGCCTACGCGAACAAGACCTCCCGCGTCGCCCCGTCGCCGACCAACCTCGCCTACAGCTGGAACAAGGAGCTGGCCTACCGCAATGGCGAGCTGATCATCGGCGAATCGAGCCTTGTGTTCAACCTGCCGATCATCATCGGTCCGGCGGCGAACCTGCACCGTCATGCCTACAACGGCCGTGGCGTGGAGTACTACTCCGAGGACCCGATCCTGTCCGGCTACATCGGCTCCGCCGCCGTGCAGGGCGCCCAGTCCAAGGGTACGCTGGTCAACGTCAAGCACATCGCGTTCAACGATCAGGAGATCAACCGCTCCGGCATCGCCGTCTTCATGAACGAGCAGAAGGCCCGCGAGATGGAGCTGCGCAACCTGCAGCAGCTCATCGAGGGCAAGGGCAAGCCGGCCTCGTTCGAGACGGATGATTCCAAGGCGGACGCGTACACGCAGGGTGCGCTCGGCGTGATGACCTCCTACAACCGCATCGGTGCCGTGGCCTCGTCCGCCAACGCCGCCGTGATGGTGAACATCCTGCGCAACGAGTGGGGCTTCACCGGCTACAACGTCACCGACTTCACGTCCGTGTCGCCGCACGCCGCCCCGAAGGAGTCCGTGCTCGCAGGAACCACCGCGTTCTGCGGCTTCGGCAACCAGGGCGTGACCTACTGGGATGCGGACACGCTGTCGAAGGACCGCAACATGCTGCTGGCCATCAAGCAGAACGTCCACTATGCGCTGTGGGCGCTGGCCAACTCCAACGCCATGAACGGCGTGAACTCCACCACCCACACCGAGAACGTCATGACCTGGTGGCGTGCGGCCTACATCGCCGCGATCGCCGTCACCGGCGTGGTCACCGCAGGCGGCGTGGTCGGCTACATCACCGTGCGCGTCCGCGGCGCGAAGTCCGTGGCCGCTCCGGCCGGCATCTCCTCCAAGTAGGAAAGGAAGGGAAACGACATGGCAAACCATACTGATCAGACCATCCAGACCAAGCAAACCCTGAAGACCAGCATCCCCGAAATCGTCGCGCTGGTGGGTGCCATAGCCGGCCTTGCGGTCTACCTCGTGACCTCCACGACCGGGTACATGGCCGGGCAGGGAGTCAGCGTGGCGGCGATTGCGCTGAGCGTGGTGGCAATCGTCGCCCTGATCGTCAAGATCGCGTTGGGCTCCCGTCTCGGCGATGTCCTCAACGATGTGCTGACGGTCGGCTCCGAGGCCCTGCTCATCGGCGGATTCGCGCTGTTCGTGCTGGCGCGGGTGCGACTGGCCGCGGACATCTACTTCATCCCGGTCAACTACCCGGCGTCCGAAGAGACCGCGCTCAACATCTCGGTCATCGGAGTCGCCTGCTACCTGATTGCGATCATCGCGCTGATTGTCAAGGCGTTCACCGCCAAGGACGTCGCCCGCGCGATCATCAGCGTCGAACCCGCCGCCCCGGCGGTCGCATGATCCAGCAATGATTGCGGAGTCGGTTCCGGTTTTCCGGGCCGGCTCCGCAACCGATATCCCGTCAAGACATGTAAGGAACACGGATGCACGCCATCGAATTCAACCACGACTGGTCCTACCGCCATCTCGACGCCACGGACGAGCCGTTCACTCCGGTCACGCTGCCGCATGACGCGATGATCGGCGAGCAGCGCAGCCCGCTCGCGGCCAGCGGCCTCAACTCCGGCTGGTTCGAGGGACGCGATTACGAGTATGTGCGCCACTACACGCCGGACGCCGCGCTCGCCGGCCGGACGATGATTCTCGAATTCGAGGGCGTGTACCACAACGCCGAGGTATGGATCAACGGCGAGAAGGTCGCGTTCCGCCCGTACGGCTACACGAACTTCACCGTGGACGTCACCGGCCGGCTGACGGTCGGGCAGGACAACGAGATCCGCGTTATCGCCCGCAACGCCGACCAGCCGAATTCCCGCTGGTATTCCGGTGCCGGCATCTACCGTCCCGTCACGCTGTGGACCGCCCCACGCGACCACATCAAGCTCGACGGCGTGACCGTGCGCACCCTGTCCATCGGCTCGGGCGACGACGGAGAGCCCGCCAAAGTCGAATTCACCGTCGCAACCACCGCCCCCGGCACGATATCCGTCACCGCCGTTCCGCTCCCGCCGGCGGAAGCTGACACGCGAAGCGTGACTGAGATTGGGTCTGTGCCCGCCACGTCGGTCTCTTCTGACGAGGAAGCTGGCAGCCGCAGGCTGACTGGGGGAGAACCGGCCAACGGCAAGGGCCTCGCTCGCGAGAATGATCTAGCTCCAACCGACAACCAGCCTCAGTCCGTCGTACGGACAGCGCCCGCCGGAGACGGCGAGACGACCGTCGTCCTCGACATCCCCGCCCCGTACCTGTGGTCGCCGGAACACCCGAACCTGTACACCGCGCGCATCCGCTACCAGTCCGCCGCCGACCCCACCATCACCGACGAAACGGAAGTTACTTTCGGCATCCGCGAACTCGCCTGGGGCGGTGACGGCCTGACCATCAACGGCGAACGCGCCATTATCCAGGGCGCCTGCATCCATCACGACAACGGCGTGCTTGGCGCCTGCGCCTACGCGGACGCCGAGGAACGCAAGCTCGCCCTACTGAAGGCCAACGGCTACAACGCCATCCGATCTGCCCACAACCCCTGTTCCAAGGCGCTGCTGGACGCGGCCGACCGGCTCGGCATGTTGGTCATGGACGAATACATCGACCACTGGTACATCCACAAGACCCAGCACGACTACGTGGATTACTTCGGTCAGTGGTGGAAACAGGACCTCGCGGACATGGTGGCCAAGGACCGCAACCATCCCAGCGTCATCATGTACTCCACCGGTAACGAGGTGGGGGAGACCGCCCAGAAGCGCGGCATCAAGCTCGCCGGCGAGATGACCGACCTGCTGCACCGGCTCGACCCGACCCGTCCGGTCACCTGCGGCATCAACATCTTCTTCAACTTCCTCACCTCGATTGGTGTGGGCCAGTACTCGGACAAGAAGGCCGCCAAAGAGGTGGCCGCCGCCGAAAAACGCCGTGCGGCCGGTCAGGCGGCCGACAGGCACAAGGCCGTCGGCAGCGAGTTCTTCAACAATCTGGCCGGACTGTTGGGCGCCGGGTTCATGAAGACCATGGCCACGCTGCCGTTCTGCGACTGGGTCACGCGCGATGCCTTCGCCGCGATGGACATCGCCGGCTACAACTATGGCATCAAGCGGTACGCCCACGATCTGCAGCGGTATCCGGACCGTCTGATCCTCGGCTCGGAGACCTTCTGCAACGACGCCTACAAGTTCCGTGAGTTCGTCAAAGGCAATCCACGGCTCATCGGCGATTTCGTCTGGTCCGGCATGGACTACATCGGTGAAACCGGTGTGGGTGCCTGGGAGTACGAGGATTACGCCTCCCGCAACATCGAATACGGCTGGCTGACCGCCGGTTCGGGGCGTCTCGACCTCACGGGCAAGCCGCTCGGCGAGGCGTTGTACACGCGCGTCGCCTTGGAGGCTGAGCCCGGCCCGTACATCGCCGTGGTGCCGGTCAACCACACGGACGACAAGCATTCGCCCAGCGCATGGAAAATGAGCAACGCCATCGATTCATGGAGCTGGAACGGCTGCGAGGGACGCAAGGCGAACGTGGAGGTGTATGCGCGCGCCGCCTCGGTGGCGCTGTTCGTCAACGGTCGGGAAGTCGGTCGCAAGACGCTTGTCGACGACTGTGTCGCCCGATTCGACTGCACTTGGCAGCCGGGCGACATCGAAGCGGTGTCCTATGACGCCTCCGGCCGTGAGATCGGACGATGCGCGCTCACCAGCGCATCCGACCATACGGAACTGCGCGCCGAGGTCGAATGGGTCGGCCGCGCCGGCAAGCATGCCGGCCCTCGGGTTGGTGACGCTTCGATGGGCATGACTTCGACCGATACTGAGGATCTGCTCGAAGCCGTCCGTCTTCTGGCCGGTCCTGCGGAATCCGTATCGGCGGTAGACGCTATGGCGGCATCGGCCCTGCCGACGGCCGTTTCCTCTTCGGAAGTCGTAATCACACCCGGCCGACTCGCCTTCGTACGCGTGCGATACGCCGACGAACATGGCATCACCAAGCCGCTTGAGCGCGGCGTCCTGACTGCCACGGTCTCGGGCGATGGCCGTCTGCTCGGCTTCGGGTGTGCGGCCCCATTCAACAAAGGCAGCTTCGTCACCGGCGAGACTGACACCTACTATGGCGAGGCGCTCGCCGTAGTGCAGGCCTCGGACGATGCCGCCACCGGTGACGAGATTACCCTTTCCGTCTCCGACGGCAGTCACGAGACCTCCCTCACCCTCGTCGTCGCCTAACTCCCGTTCCCCGGCCTCCTTCAAAAAGAGTTGCCTGAACAGTATTGGCTCCCCTCCCTGAGGGGAGCTGCCATGAAGTGGCTGAGAGGAGTTGCCGTCGGAACGGCGAACTTTTGCCGTCGGAATCGAATTCGGCTTCCCTCCCTGAGGGGAGTTGCCACCCCTGAGGGGAGCTGCCACGAAGTGGCTGAGAGAAGCCGCCCGCACATTTGCCAAGATACCCACCCATCCGCCTGCACAGCGTACTCCGAGAGCATCGTTACCATCACAAAAGGAACACCCACATGTCCGACAAGTCACCCATCGTCCAGCCGCCCACCAGCACCAACCCACTCGCCGCATGGTGGCGGCGTTTCGCCGTAAAACACATACTCCTCGCGCAGTTCGTCATGTTCTACGCCTTCTCCCTGTTCGTCACCGTGTTGCAGTACGCGATGCTCACCTTCCTGCCGGACCTGTTCTACCGGTACACCGACTGGTGCACCATCCCCGCCCAGCTCATCCACCTGACGCTCGGTCCGGTGGACACCTATGTGTTCGACTACCCGGTCACCGGCGACGCCACCGGCGGCATGGGATATTTCGCCGCATTCGCCATCACCCTGTTCGTGGCACAGTGCATCAACTTCCCGATGCAACGCAACATCACGTTCAGGTCCAAGGGCAACATCTGGTTCCAGATCGCATGGTACGTGGTGGCGTTCGTGCTCATCACCATCGTGTGCAGCTTCCTGATGGGCCTGTACGTGCCGCTGCTCAAAGGGCTGGTGCCGCCGGCCGTGTACAACATCCTCATCACCGTGGTCAACGGCGGCGTGCAGATGGTCATCTACTTCCCGATCTACAAGATCATCTTCCCTGAAGGTGAGGCGACTGAACGGGCGTCGTGACATCGCGCAGCGCGGCGAACATGTGGTACAACGCGGCGAACACGCCACGCCACGCGGCGAAACGTCCCGAAACGTAAGTTTGCAACGACGGTCACTTACGTTTCGTCCCATTTTCGGGTGTCAAAACGGGACGAAACGTAACAGAGGGTCGTCCGAAACTTACGTTTCGTCCCGTTTGAGGCCAGCCGATGCCAATCGGGTGTGCGTTGGCCTGATGTTGGAGGGCTATGTCGGGTGAGCTGGTCGTGTGCTATCGGTCGGGCATACGTCTCAGGTTTGCACACGGTAATCCGTCATCTGCTCGGCATCGGCTCGTCATCAGCATGGTACCGGCATGGCATCGGCATGGCACCGACACGGCATCGACACGGCACCGACACGGCACCGGCACGGCATCGACACGGCACCGGCACCGGTTGGTCACCGAGATGCTCGATCATCTTTGAGTCACCTCGTGTATGCTGGCCGCCGCACCGTAATCGAACGCATTGGAAACCGGCCGCATAGGAAAGGAGCACGGCATGAGGCATCAGGCCGTCAATCCGTATCTTCCGGCGGGGGAGTACGTCCCCGACGCCGAGCCGTACGTGTTCGGCGATCGCGTGTATATCTACGGGTCGCACGACCGCTTTGGCGCGCCGATGTTCTGTGTCAACGACTATGTGTGCTGGTCCGCGCCCGTGGATGACCTGTCCGACTGGCGGTATGAAGGCGTCATCTATCGCAGGAATCAGGATCCAAGAAACCGTCTCGGCCTGCGACTGCTGTTCGCGCCGGACGTGGCCGTCGGCGCCGATGGGCGGTACTACCTGTATTACGCCTTCGATTTCATGGGGATGATGGGCGTGGCTGTCGCCGATACGCCCGTCGGCCCGTTTGAATTCCACGGCCATGTGCATCACCCGGATGGCACCCTGTGGGGCCGTCGCGCCGGTGATTCCTTCCCATTCGATCCCGGCGTGCTCGTGGACGATGACGGCAGCGTCTACCTCTATTCCGGTTTTCACACCCCGGTGCCCGCCATCGCGACGGGATGCCGCCGCCTCGGTTTCGATGGCGGCTATGTGCTCGGACTTGAATCCGACATGATGACGATCAGGACGCCGGAGAGGCTCCTGTTTCCCAAGTCCGGCCCCGGCTCATTCCCGGGACATGAGTTCTTCGAAGCCTCGTCGATACGCAAATGGGACGGCAAATACTATTTCGTCTACTCATCACGGCTTAACCATGAGTTGTGCTATGCCGTCTCCGATCGGCCCACCGAGGGCTTCCGGTATGGCGGTACGTTGGTCAGCATCGGCGATGTCGGGCTGACCGGGCATCCGGACGAAACCCATGCCGCCAACTACACCGGCAACACACACGGTGGCATGCTGCGCATCGGTGACGCGTTCTACACGTTCTACCATCGTCAGACCAACCGCAGTTCCTACGCGCGTCAGGCCTGCGCCGAACAGCTCGACGCCTCGTTCGACCCGACGGCCGGTGAATGGCGATTCGCCCAATCGGAAGTCACCAGCTGCGGGCTGAACGGTGGTCCATTGCGAGGATATGGACGGTATGAGGCGCGCATCGCCTGCAATCTGTGGAGCCGGACCGGTGCCGGCCGTTACGATGGCGATCGCCCCGCTAAGCGTCTGGCCGCACACCCGTATTTCACCCAGGACGGGCATGACGGCAAGGCTGGGGTCGGGCCGGTGCCCGCATGCCAGTACATCGCCAATATGCGCGACGGTGCCGTCGCCGGATTCAAGTATTTCTCGCCGGTCGTCGGCGAGGCGTCGGACACTGGCACTGTGCCGCGCGATGGAGGATTGCAGGTTGCGTGCGTGACCGTTCGTGCCCATCGTGGCTTTGCGAGGGCCGACGGCAGATTCATGATCTCCACCGATCCTGATGGCGTGCATTGCATTGCCGAAATACCGTTGCACCCCACGAACAACGACTGGCGGGTCTTCCGATCCGTCGTGATGTCGCCTTCCATCGAGCGATCGGAAGCGGCTGGCGATATGGGTCAGCCCGACCGAGGGACCATGGATGGCGTCATGACTATGTCCGCGTCCGATGTCGTGGATACGGCGGATGCATCCGATACATCCGATACGGTGGATGCGGCCACCGCCGCGGCGCCCAATGCCTCGGACTCGAAGCATCGCGCCGTGCCGTTGTATTTCCGCTACGTCGGCACCGGTTCCATCGATTTCCTTGATTTCACGTTGAGCGCCGGCGACTGATACGGCAACATACGCCAAGGGGCCCCGACCGTCATGGTCAGGGCCCCTTCATCGTCTCGTTTCGAGAATCAGTCACTCACTGTTGAGCGGCAGGTCACTCGGTGACGGCCTTCTTCAGCAGGGAGCCGGCGGAGATGCGCACGCCGTAGGAAGCCGGAATGTTGATGGTCTCACCGGTGCGCGGGTTGCGGCCGGTGCGAGCGGCGCGCTTGACGCGCTCGGCGGAGAAGAGACCGGTGAGCTTCAGGCCTTCGCCGGACTTCAGCGCCTCGACGAACACGTCCTGGAAGGCGTTGACGGCGGCCTCGGCCTGGGCCTTGGTCAGGTTGGACTTCTGGGCGATCTTCGAGACGAGATCAGACTTGTTGTATGCCATAAAGCATCCTTCTTGGGTCAGGGGACGAGCACTGTCGTTCGTCCGCGTTCATCACATGATGATAGCGCATGCACCTGCCTAAACCCGCATTTTATAAGGGTTTTCACAACTTTTTACGTGAAATCACCCCGATTTCGGCCGCGAATTGGACACCGACCCGCAATGGGAGACGATTATGCGCGGATTTGCGGTGGATTGCAGGCAGGTAACGTGCCGTTTCGGCATGAACACGCGGTTTTGTCCCGCATGAATCAGACTGCGCAGACGTATTGTACTGTACAGCCCGGTCTGATTCACCGGGCCATTAGGTCGGGCCCACGCTTCGGGCTACATCAGATTACGACGGGCGAGCCAGCGCATCGCCAACGCACCAAGCGGCACGCGCAGCCAGTAGAACACCACGCGATGCAGCAGCGTCGCGGACAGCGCCACGCCCTGCGGCACACCGATTGCGACGAATGCGAAGGTCAGCGCGGCCTCCACACCACCCAGACCGCCGGGCGTGGGCACCGCCGAGCCGAGCGCGTAGGCCAGCATGAACACGAACGTGGCCTCGACCGGATTCGTCGTGTAGCCGAAGGCCTGCAATGCCGCCCAGAACGCGAGGCCGGTGGTCACGTTCTGGAAGAGCGCCCCCAGACAGCTGATGGTCAATTCGCGGGGGCGTGACAGCACATCGAGCAGTTTGTTGACGTAGTTGCGCGCCAACGGCATGAGCCGACCCGTCACCCAATGACGTAGCGGTGGAATCATCATGGCAATCGACACCACGACGACCACCGCGCCCAACACAATCACCAAGGTGTTCGTTGGAATCGATCCGGTGAACGTATTGCGGCCGGTAAACAGTCCGATAAGCACCAGCATTGCGAAGTAGACCGCGTAATAGACCACCAGCGCGGCGCTCATGATCGCCGTGGCCGGGGCGTTCCGGTAGCCGGACTTGCGCAGGAACTGCAGATTCACGAAGGACGGGCCCACGCCTGCGGGCATGGACACCGTCGCGAAGCCGCCGGCCACCTGGCTCATGAACACACCAAGGGGATTGCGGCGGTCCCGGTCCATCAACGCGCCGAGCGAGATGGACGAGCCTATCCAGCCGCATACGCCGAATGCGAGCACCACCAGCGCCATCAGCGGATTCGCGTTGCGCAGCGCGATGATGATCTCCTCGGGGTTGAGTTGCGTGAACACGACCACCACGGCCACGATGACCAACAGCATCGTGATCATCGAACGCCAAGAGAAACGGGCCAGCGTCACCGGTTCGGCCGCCTCGGCGGTCTCTTCGTCAATGAGCGCGTTGATGCCGCCGCGCAATTGCGTCAGCAGCTGCTTATCCCACGTACCAAGCGCGCGAGTGGAGGAGGGGACGGCCATTTTCTGAATGAACGGCACCAGCGTCACCAGCGAGGCGTCGCCCCACGCCTCGCGTGCCGCTTCGATGGTCGGTTCCACGCCGATGAGCGCCGCGAACAACGCCAGCAGCTGGACCTTGTCCAATGCGGCGTTGGCCTGTGCCGAGGCGTTGTCGCCGTTGAGCCAGCCGGCGATCACCGCCGTGCCGTCATCCAGCCGTGCCAGCGTATCCGGCGTGATGCGGCGGTGGGTGTATCCGCGCCGGTTCGCGACGGATAGGTAGCGCATGTAGGCCACGGCGTCCGCTTTGGTAAGGGTGCTCAGATTCGCCGCAAGCTCCACCGAATGGGCGTCGAGCACGAGGATGGCCGATTCGTCCGTGTCCGTGATGCCATAGGGTTCGGGTGCGGGAAGCTTGATGTTGTGCAGGCCGAGCAGCATGGCGAAATGATGCTGCACCGCCTCGCGCACGGAACGGTCGCGTCGGATGGAGACGCTGGTGAACCGGACCCAATCCCACAGCTGCTTGAGATACCCGGCTGTGTGGGTCTGGGCATCCACCACCGATACGATGAAGCGGCGTCCGTTAGCCGTCTCCAGATCGTAGATGCGCGAACCCTCGGCCAGATCGTCCTCAAGGGTGGCGGCCAATGATCCATGACCGCCCAACGGTGCGGTTTGATGCCTGATGAGCGAGGTCGGCTCAAGGCCGATGCCTCTGAGCGCCTCCACCAGTTCGGTGCCCCATACGCCGGTGTTCTGCGTGCCCACGAGGAACCGGATGAGCATGCCCACCATGCGTCCGGCCGCGAGTGAAACCAGCATGCCGGTGACCGAATGCCAGGACAGCACGACCATCACCGCGGCCGTGGCATACAGGATGTTCCAGCTCCATTTTACGCTGGAGCGAGTGCGTCTGGGGCCGGCCGCAGTCAGGAACGCGGCCATGCCGCCGTAGATGTCGGGCAGCAGAGTGGAGCCAAGCGAGGTGGCCGCGGAAATCAACGCGAGAGCCAGCGTGTGGTCGCCCAGTTCGCTGATCGCCGTGGATATGCCCCACACCGTGCCGTATCCGGCGAACATGGCCAACGCGGAAACGGCGGCTTCCAGCCACATTCGTGTAAACAGTAACTGGCCGAGCACGAACACCACGATGACGATCGTGGCGAGTTGTGTCAGTACGGTCGAGGGGAAGTCGGCAAGCCAGTTGATGGCTTTGGCCGCGGTATGGGCATCGGATTCCACGCCACGGGTCATGCCGCCGAGATACACGGCGAACACCATGACCACCGCCGCCATGAGCAGTGACAGTCCCACCCGCATCAGATCGGCGAAATCTCGTGTCCTGCGTGGTGCCACGTCCTCGATGAAGGGCCCGTCGTGCTGGTCGTTATCGTGCGAATCCGTCATATCCGAACGCCCTTCTACTTGGAAAGAAGACTCCTATTCACTGCTTTGGGGCCGAGGCCCGTCCTGCACGCGGCTTGTGGCAGTCATCCGGCCCGTCACCATAGCCATGGAGGTGACGGGCCGGATGACTGCCGGAGGGCCGGACAGGCGTCGTGCGATGTCAGCGGTCGAAGGCGACGAGCTTCGAGGCCACGCCGGTGTAGGTGGCAGGGGTCAGAGCCTTGAGACGGGCTGCGGTTTCGGGGTCGAAGGACTGCTGGTCGATGAATTCCTCGACCTGAGCCTGGTTGATGGTGTGGCCGCGCATGAGCTCCTTGACCTTCTCGTACGGCTTGTCCATGCCCGGCAGGCCCCTGAGCTCGCAGGCGCGCATGGCGGTCTGGATGGGTTCGCCGAGCACCTCCCAGTTCTCGTCCAGCTCGCGCTCGATTACCGCGTCATGCGGGTGGATGGACTTCAGGCCGCCCATCAGGTTGTACAGGGCGAGCTGCGAGTATCCAAGCGCGGAGCCGATGTTGCGCTGGGTGGTCGAATCGGTCAGATCGCGCTGCCAACGGGATTCCACCAGCGTGGCGGACAGTGTGTCGAGCAGCGAGCAGGAGATCTCGAAGTTCGCCTCGGCGTTCTCGAAACGAATCGGGTTGACCTTGTGCGGCATCGTGGACGAACCGGTGGCGCCCTTGACCGGCACCTGCGCGAACACGCCGCGCGAGATGTACATCCACACGTCCACGCACAGATTGTGCATGATGCGGTTCGCGTGGGAGACGGTCGAGTACAGCTCGGCCTGCCAGTCATGGGATTCGATCTGCGTGGTCAGCGGGTTCCAGGTCAGGCCCATGCGGTTCGTGACGAACTCACGGGAGACCGCGATCCAGTCCACATCCGGGCAGGCTGCCAGATGTGCGCCGAACGTGCCGGTTGCACCGTTGATCTTGCCCAGGTACTCCTGGTTCTCGATGTGCTTGAGCTGGCGGTTCAGACGGTAGACGTAGACCGCGAGCTCTTTGCCGAGCGTGGTCGGCGTGGCCGGCTGGCCGTGGGTGAGGGAGAGCAGGGCCTTGTCCTTGTATTCCTCGGCCTTGGCGGCAAGATGGTCGATGATCTCCTTGAACGCAGGTTCCCAGACGTTGTTCATCGCGTTCTTCACGCAGCGGGCGATGGACAGGTTGTTGATGTCCTCGGAGGTGCAGGCGAAGTGCACGAGGGTCTTGAGCGCCTCGTTGATGTTGACCAATTCGGCCGGGGCCTTGTCGATCTGATCGTCGATGTAGTACTCCACGGCCTTCACGTCGTGATGGGTCACGGCCTCGTGCGCGGCATGCTGCTTGATTCCTTCGGCGCCGAAGTCCTCGGGAATCGCGCGCAGAAACGCCTTTTCGGCCTCGGTGAAGGGCTTGACGCCGTCCACGATGGGCTGGTTGCCATTGCCGTCGAAGCCGTTGGCCAGCAGGATCATCCATTCGACCTCGACGCGCATGCGTTCGCGGTTCAGGGCTGGCTCGCTCAGGTATTCCACGAGCGGTGCGGTGGCGTTGTGGTAACGGCCGTCAAGCGGGGTCAATGCGATTGCAGGGGAAATATCGGTAAGCTTCATGCCCTCTAGGGTACTTCCAGCCGTGAACTGGGCGTGTACGATTGGAGGGAACCCGCATTCGCACGGCGCCGGGTCGGTCGGTTTGACCGGTTTGGTCGGTTTGGCCTGGCCGGGGTTGGTCTGGTTTGGTGGGGCGGCCGTACTGGTCGAACCAATCTGAAACCGGTTGACCGGCCCGGTGGGGCGTCCGGTTTCGTCCGAATCTGGGGCGGGCTCCAGTGATTGGTGCAACACTTGACCGACGTGGCAGGGGAGGTGGACACCGCTCCGGGCTGATGTGTCAGCCCGACATCCAAGTCCGTCCGTCACTTCTGGACCTTCGGTTGGATATCTGGCATGTCCTTGCCGGACTCCGGGGTGATGCATGTTGGTTCGTTGGCGGGTCTGTGGCTCATGCGGCCTTCGAAATACCGGGTTTCCTTGAGTTCGCCCTGGATGACGTGTTGGAAGTGCCGCTCATGGTTTTGAATGGCGGGAGAACCCTCGTCGGTGGCATTCTGATAGGCCGCCTGATGGTATTGCAGCCAATGGGTGATTTCCATCTCACTCGATGGTCCGCCCTTGACCGGTGCGGCATCGTACGGGGCGTCTCCGGCGATGGGTGTGGAGCCCGGCGTGCAGGAGCCGTCCTTGTCGATGGTGCTTGGCGTGGCGTCCGGTGCCCGTGACGCCGTCCCCTGCACGGTCAGCCAGGTGGGCGTCGCCGGATTCGGTGTGCCATCCAGGGCGGCAATGAATTCGGTGTCCATCTCCACGCTGGTGACCCATGTTTTCTTCGGTATCGCATGATTCGCAATCGGCGAGCCGGCTGTGACGATATGTTCGATGTTGTAGTCGTCGGCCCAGTTCGAGGCGATGGTTGCGGCCACGATGCCGCCCTGCGAATGACCGACCATCGCCACCGGCTCATCCTTGTCGATGCCGGCCTGCCGCATCGCCTCGATGACCATCCTGGCGCTGTCCGCCTCCATGCTCTGACGTTCGGATGGACTCATCAGTTCCAGATTCTGCATCCAGCCGAACGGGGAATCGGGTTGCCCATCGGTGCCGGGGATGGTGACCAGCCAGGCGTTGGTGCCGTCCGCGCGTTCGTATCGTTGGACGGCGATGGTGGCGTAGTCGAGTCCGCTGTCGAGATCGATTTTGCCGAGCCGCTCGTTCGCCAAACGGTACAGGCCATCCATCGATTCCGCCACCGATTGGCTGGACCGCACCACATCGGCTTTTGTGGTGACCTCACGTACATTAAGGTGGTTGCCTTGCCACAGGTTTTTC
>NZ_JFAO01000021.1:0-72540 GCF_006408945.1 Bifidobacterium sp. UTBIF-78 | reverse complement strand
CCCTTATGAGGACGGCCGACGAACTGGAATACGCGACGATGCGGTGGGTGGCGTGGTACAACTCGAAACGACTGCACGCCTCACTGGGCTACAGGACACCACAGGACGTGGAGAACGAGTATTATCGACAGCAGGCGGCACAGGCCGTCTCACAGTAGAGACGGAACAAAAATCAGGACACTTCAGAACTGTGTGTGGGGCTTTTGGCTCTTACGCCAAAATGTGAAGAGCCGTAAAGCTGGATTCAATGCCGTGGGGTTTAGTAGAGCTCCCTGTTAAGTCATAAAACAGGGCAATGTGCTTGCGGCCGGCGGCTACTGCATTCGACATGCGGCGGTGAGCGTGCGTTCATTGGGCAATTTCAGAAATCCCCCAATGAATGCACGCTCACCGGCATACTGCGATTCGACCCGTGGGATTTCACCCGTGTGCGTCACGACGAAATCCCGATCAGCCCTTGACGTACCCGCCGTCGACGATGAGGTTCTGGCCGGAGACCGCGCGGGAGAGCGGGGAGAGGAAGAACAGGGCGGCGTCGGCGAGCTCCTGCGGCGTGGTCACATGGCCGAGCGGCGTGGACTGGGCGATGATGTCGAACACGGCGTCGGGCGTGGCGCTGCTGGCGTCGGTGGTGCGCAGCAGTCCGCCGGAGACCATGTTCACCGTGACGTTCTTCGGACCGAGCTCCTGCGCGAACGTGCGGGTCACGGCGAGCAGCGCGCCCTTGGCGGCGGTGTAGTCGTGGTAGGGGACCACCGGGTTCTGGAACAGGTTGGTGCCGATGTTCAGCACGCGACCGTAGCCGGCCTCCTCGAATCCGGGCAGCGCCTGCTGGATGACGGTGACCGAGCCCTTCACCGCGCCGAGCAGCTGATGCTCGAAATCCTGCCAGGTGATGGTGTCGGCCTTCGGACGGTCGTCGCCGTTGAACGAGAAGCTGACCAGCGCGTTGTTGACGACGCCCGTGACCGGCGTGCCCAGCGCGGCCTTCGCGTCGCGGAACAGCCGGGCCACGTCGTCCTCGTTGGTGACGTCGGCCTGGATCGCGGTCACCCGGCCGGCGTATTCGGTTTCGAGCGCCTTGGCCTTCTCGGCGCTGTGGAAATAGTCAACGACGACGTTCGCGCCGGCCTGCACGGCTGCGCGGGTGATGGCCTCGCCCAGTCCGCGCGCGCCGCCCGTGACCAGAATGGTCTCGCCCTTCAGCAGTCCGTCAACGGCGCTGCTGGTGTTCGGATTGGTCGTATCGGTCATGATGGTCCCCTTCGGTATCGGTGATGACAGGTGCCGTTCGACACTTGCGGCCAGCGTATCCGCGCGCGGCCGGACACGCCATAGCCCGGAACGTGGGAAGGCTCACATGTGAGATTTGACGGGTGCGCGGGCGCTTCGCGGCGCCCTTGGGACATCTCCTGAGTGTCTGCCGTTGGATTCCCAAAACGCGGCATAGAGTTATGCATACAGATTATAGAGAAAACAACGATGTGATCCGAAAAGAACATTCCCGCAGACGATTCGTAAAACAAAGGAGCCAGCAATGACGCAGCCGATTACCACGACTTCGACCTCTTCGCATTCTCCGGAACCCCAGACCTCCCGCCTGATCGTGGACAACGACTTTGAGGTCGCACCGGTCAATGATCGCCTGTTCGGCTCGTTCGTCGAGCATCTGGGCCGTTGCGTGTATGACGGCATCTACGAGCCTGGTCATCCGGAGGCGGATGAGGACGGTTTCCGCAAGGACGTCATCGAGCTGGTCCGCGAGCTTGGCGCGACGACCATCCGTTATCCCGGTGGCAACTTCGTGTCCGGCTACCGTTGGGAGGATGGCGTCGGCCCCAAGGGGGACCGGCCGCGTCGCCTTGATCTGGCGTGGCATTCCACCGAAACCAATCAGTTCGGTCTGCATGAGATGGCCAAGTGGCTGCACAAGGTGGGTGGCAACGAGTTGATGGAGGCCGTGAACCTCGGCACGCGTGGTCTGGAGAATGCGCTGGATCTGTTGGAGTACGCCAACATCCCCGGTGGCACCAGGCTTTCCGAGGAGCGTCGTGCCAACGGTGCCGATGAGCCGTTCGGCATCAGGATGTGGTGTCTGGGCAACGAGATGGACGGCCCGTGGCAGACCGGTCACAAGAACGCCGAGGATTACGGCAAGCTTGCCGCGTCGGTGGCGGCCGGCATGCGCATGATCGACCCGGATGTGGAGCTGGTGGTGTGCGGCTCGTCCAGTCATGCGATGGGCACGTTCGGCGCATGGGAGGAGACCGTGCTTGGCAAGACGTATGAGAATGTCGATTTCGTCTCCTGCCACGCCTATTACCATCCCGAATTCAAGGCCGACGGCACCCGCGACATGGCCAGTTTCCTGGCTTCCGGCGTGGATATGGACGGTTTCATCAAGGATGTGGCGGCGGCCATCGATGCCACGAAGGCCCGGCTCAAGAGCGGGCATGAGGTGTTCATCTCGTTCGATGAATGGAATGTGTGGTATCTCGGTGAGGAGCCGAGCAGGAATCCGGAAGGCATCGGCAACTGGCCCGTGGCGCCGCGTCTGCTGGAGGATGTGTATTCGGCCGTTGATGCCGTGGTGTTCGGCGATCTGCTCATCACGCTGCTCAGGAACGCCGACCGTGTTCATGCCGCGAGCCTTGCCCAGCTGGTCAACGTGATCGCCCCGATCATGACCGAGCCCGGCGGCCCCGCTTGGCGCCAGACCACGTTCTACCCGTTCGCGCTGACCGCCAAGTACGCCAAGGGCGGCACGGTGCTGGAGCCCAAGCTCGCCTCGGGCACGTACGAGACCGCCAAGTACGGCGAGGTACCCACGATCAATGCCGTAGCGGTGCGTGGCGCCGACGGCGCGGTGACCGTGTTCGTCACCAACCGTTCGCTGGAAGCGGCCAACGACTTCGAAATCCGTCTGCCGGAAGGCCATGGCACGACTGTTCATGCGCAGACCCTGCACGAGGACGACCTGCTCGCCGTCAATACGCTGGACGATCAGACGCGCGTGACCCTGCACGACAACGACACGGCGACGCTCGACCCGGCCACCGGCACCATCCACGTGACCCTGCCGCCGGTCTCCTGGACGGCCGTGCGGGTGAAGTAGCGTTTGGCTTGCCGATGTTGAGTGGGGCCGATGCCGATTTGACTGTGAAGGCAGGAATCGGCGATGCCCGTAGCGTCCCGGAAAGCCGTTTGCGGTAAAGGGGTGTGTATGCGACTGCCCGATTTATACTGAATATGCCAATACGGAATCTGTCCAACTTCGGGACTCTTTTTAGGTGGCCACTTGAAGCTTCGGTCTCGTTGGATTTCGTAAGGTGGGGCGTGTTGTCCGTCCCCTCATCTTTGGCGACGCGATGCCGTTGGTCGTGCAAGGCCAGCGGCATCTTGCCTTTTGGGCCTAATCCTTGGCTCACCTGAACCACGCGGCATCGGTGGCGGGTGGCTGGAGGCTGGCGTCAGATTTTTCTGGATTTGCTGAGCATGTTGGAGGTTCGTGGATATGCTGCGTGCCACTGAATCCGCGCTGGTCTCTCGCCTTGCCGCAAGGACGATCAGGTCTCGTTGGATTGTTGGCGTTTACTGGTGATCATCGCTACGGGCAGCGCAGCCGTGAATCCGAGAAACAGGACTGTTAAGGCGCCGTATAAAACAAGAGCAGTATGGTCGCCATCCGCCACGTACCGCTTCGGATCGGCTGGATCATACCGTATGGTTACAGCCTGCCCCACCTTGTATTTCGGCGGGTACGACGACGTCGAGGATTGCTGCTCGTAGATTCTTCCGTCTACGCCATACCGGAACACCGGCGCCCAGGTGGGGCCGGAATCCTCGTCGTCGTCCTCGTCTTCGATGCGGATCATCTGTGTCACAACCCCGTCGGTGATTTCGGTGCAATCCATTCGCAGGGTTATTTCGCCGATGAGGTTTCCGCCGACAGCCACCAGCAGAATCACGCCGACGAAACTGAACCATACGCTGATAGCGTGCTGCTTCAACTGATTCCAGAAACCGCGGATGCCACTGCCGTCATGGGCGTGCCGTTGATTGGTGTCGCTGGTTGATTCGGGATTTTTGTAATCGTCCGATACCATGATTTGCCTTCCGCGAGCTTCTGCGATACTACGTGCAGGTCAACGACGTCGTTAATTATTCCAAATTCCAATTCCAACTATATCAGGGGCATTCGCCTTGCTGGTTGGTGCTCTTGGACGCGTTGAGATGCTGTTGGGACGCCATCGGTCGTGCAGGGTCGGTGGCATCGTGCATGTTCTGCGTGCTCTTTACCTCACTCGAACAGCGCGGCGTCGGTGGCGGGGTATCCGAGTTGGATGGCGGTGTAGGCGTGTTTGGCGGCCAGGGCGGCGAGAATCGAGAGCGTGGTGTCGTCGAATGGGGCGTCGGCGTCGGTGACTGCCTTGATTTCGGTGCGGGCGCAGTCCATTTCGATGGCGGCGGCCGTGGGCACGGTCTGCCCGCTGGCCTTGTCCGCGATGGTGGTGGGATTGGCCAGCAATTGGCTGATGTCGTAGACCTTCTTGCGGGGGTCGGCGTGCGTTCCAGCGTTGCCGGTGCCGTTGCTGGAACCGGAGGCGGCGGTACTGCCGCTATCGCCGTCGTCGGAGGAGGTGCCGGAACCGGACGAGCTACCGGAACCGGAATCGGAGTCGCCGGAATCACCGGAATTTCCCGAACCGGCACCCCAGCTGCCGTCCGCCAATGACACCAGCTGTTGCCCGGCGGTTTTGTGCATATCGCTCAGCGCGAGCGTCGCGCCATCGGTCTGCCCGCGCGCGGCCAGCACCTCCAGCGCGAACCCAGCGCGGTCCTCGGCCACGGCCATCGCGTCCAGCACATCGGTCCCGGCAACCGCCGACGTCACACCATCCAGACGCGCCGGCGTCACGGTCGGAGCCACGCCGCCCAGGCGTTCCGCCAAAGACGACAGCTGGGCCTTGGTCTGCGCATCGCGCAATACCCCCTCGCCGAACCGGCCGGGGCAATAGGTGGCCACATCGATCCACGTCAACGGAATGGACTGCCCGGCCACGAACCGCACCATCATCGGCGAACCGTCGCCGGCCCAATCCGGGTCGTTCACCAGCGTCAGCGCCTGTTCGCACGGGCTCATCGTGCGCTCCGCCTCAGCGCGCCCCGCCAGACGCGGCACCGAGCATGCCGTGAGCGAACATAGCATTGCCCCGGCGCACGCCACGGCCAAGGCGCGACGTGCGGAATCAAACCAGAGGGGGCGTGTCTGCATGGAACCCTACACTAATAGCTAACTGTGACCATTCAAGGCCATGCGCCACATAACTTCATAGGAGGTACGGATCGATGGAACTGGACCTGACAGGAATGCACAAGCTTGCCGCCGAGCAAGGAATCGACCCCGGAACCCTGGATGAGGCGTTGGCCGAGGCCCTGCGTCTCGCCTATCTCAAGACCCCTCACGCGGCCAAGCATGCCCGCGTCGAGCTGGATGAGCGCGCCGGCACCTTCACCATCTGGGCCGCCGACGAGATTCCGGTGGAGCCCACCGAGGATAATCCGCATCCGGCCCCCAGACTCGGCGAGGAATACGACGATACCCCGCATGATTTCGGTCGTCTGGCCGCCGCCACCGCCCGTCAGGTCATCACCCAGCTGTTCCGCAAGGTCGAGGACGAGAAGATCTTCGGCGCCTTCTCTGGACAGAAGGGCAAGCTGGTGACCGGCATCGTCCAGCAGGACGCATCCGATCCGTCCAACGTGCATGTGGCCATGGGCGACGTCGAGGCCATCCTGCCTCGTCGTGAGCAGGTGCCGGGCGAGCGCTATCGCCACGGCGAGCGCATCCGCGTCTACGTGGTCAACGTGGCGCGCGGCGTTCGCGGTCCGGAGATCGTGGTCTCCCGCTCCCACCCGGAGCTGGTGCGCCGCCTGTTCGAGCGTGAGGTGCCGGAACTGGTCTCCGGCGCCGTGTCCATCATGGCGATCGCCCGCGAGGCCGGCGCCCGTACGAAGATCGCCGTCAAGGCCAACACCGAGGGCGTGAACCCGAAGGGCGCGCTGATCGGCCCCGGCGGCGCCCGTGTGCGTGCCGTCATGGGGAGCCTTGGCCCGGAGAAGATCGACATCGTCGACTACTCCGATGATCCGGCCAAGTTCGTGGCCGCCGCGCTGTCTCCGGCCGTGGCCACCGGCGTGCAGGTGATTAGCGAGAAGAACAAGACCGCCATCGCCTTCATCCACGACGATCAGCTGTCGCTGGCCATCGGCAAGGAAGGCCAGAACGCTCGACTGGCCGCCAAGCTCACCGGCTGGAAGATCGGCATCGAGTCCGCCGAGGCCCACGCCAAGAAGCTCGCGGCCGAACAGTTCGAGGCTCAGGCCAGGGCGGCTGCTGCTGCTCGGGCCGCCGCAGCGCAGTCCGAGCAGTCCGCTCAGTCCGCCGAAGCCGAGGAGACCGGCGAGTCCGCCGGTGATGCCCCGGCCGAAGCCTGATTCGCTGAATCACTGATTCGCGCCCGGTCCGCCGATTCGGCCGGCGTCTTCGCCACCATCGGCGGACATGAACATTCCGGGCTCATCCCAAGCCCGGCAGGGAATGTTCGTCCGAGCCGCGTCCCTCGATGAGACGCGGCTCGCTGTCATGCCCGCTATCCAGCACTATGAGTATGCTTGATTGGCGTATGTGGGCGGCGCAGTGTGCGCGAAATCGCCCGCACGGAGACGAGGTAACACGATCATGGTCGCACGATGAGACAGGGCAAGCTTGCCGTCATCACCAATTGACCACGCCCATGCACGCGTGGTCGCAGATAGGAGTAATTAGTGGCGAAACCACGCGTATACGAATTGGCCAAGGACTTGCATGTCGATAGCAAGACCGTTCTTGAGAAGCTCAAGGATATGGGGGAGTTTGTCAAGTCGGCTTCCTCGACCATCGAACCTCCGGTGGCGCGCCGTCTGAAGGCCGCTCTCACCAAGGATAAGGAAGGCAAGGGCGAGCAGAAGTCGTCCGCCCCCGCATCGAAGAACGCCGGTCGTCCGGGCCCGCGCAAGCCTGCCGTGCCCACGCCTTCCGCGCCGGCGGCGTCCGCTACGCCGAGCGCGCCGAGCGCCGCTTCCGGCAACACCTCTCGTCCGACCGCGCCGAATGCTCCGGCTTCCGCTACGCCGACCCCGGCTCAGGCCCGTCACGCCGTTCCCGGCGCTCCGGCTCCGCATCCGCAGGGTGCACGCCCCGGTGCTCCACTGCCCGGCCGTCATGGTCAGCATGACCGTCGTGACAACCGCGACAGGGAGAGGGATGGTCGCGAGGGCCGCGAGAACCGTGACAACAACCGTCAGGGCCGTCCGGGTCAGGGCCGTCCGAACGGCGGTCAGCCCGGTCAGCACCAGAACAACCGCAATACGCCGGGTCCGCGTCCGGGCAATCACGGCAATGGCCAGGGCCAGGGTGCCAACGCCGGTGGCAACGGCAACGCCGCATCCAACGCCATTCCGCGCCCGCACACGCCGGGTCCGCGTCCGGGCAACAACCCGTTCTCCCGTAAGCAGGGCATGCATACGCCTACGCCGGGTGACATTCCGCGTCCGCATCCCATGGCACGTCCGACCGCCGAAGGCGGCCGCAATGGCCGTCCGGGCCGTCCGGGTCAGGGCGGCGGCACCCGCGGTGGATTCCGTAATGGCCGTCCGGGTCAGGGCGGCGGCGCGCCGCGTCCGGGCCAGTGGGGCCACAACCGTCCGGGTCAGGGCGGTGCCGGAACCCAAGGCGCCCAGGGCGGTGCACGCGGTGGATTCCGCGGCGGCCAGGGTGGCGGCAACAACTTCCAGAACGGCGGTCCGTCCAACGGTCCGGCGACTCGTGGTGGCGGTCGTGGCCGCGGCGGTGCCGCAGGCGCGTTCGGCCGTCAGGGTGGTAAGTCCTCGAAGGCGCGTAAGAACCGTCTGGCGAAGCGTCATGAGTATGAGGAGCTGAAAGCGCCGACCATCGGCGGCGTGCGCATCCCCAACGGCAACGGTCAGACCGTCCGTCTGCGTCAGGGCGCCTCGCTCGCTGATCTGGCCGAGAAGATCAACGTCAATCAGGCCGCGCTGGTCACCGTGCTGTTCCACTTGGGTCAGATGGCCACCGCCACCCAGTCCCTGGACGAGGAGACCTTCCAGATCCTGGGTGAGGAGATCGGCTGGAACATCAAGATCGTGTCCGCCGAAGAGGAGGACAAGGAGCTGCTCCAGCAGTTCGACATCGACCTTGACGAGGAGGAGCTGCAGGACGACAAGGACCTGAAGCCGCGTCCGCCGGTCGTCACCGTCATGGGCCACGTCGATCACGGTAAGACCCGACTGCTCGACACGATCCGCAAGACCAACGTCATCGCGCGTGAGGCCGGCGGCATCACTCAGCGCATCGGTGCATACCAGGTCACCGTCGAGCTCGACGGCGAATCCCGCAAGATCACGTTCCTCGATACCCCGGGCCATGAGGCGTTCACCGCCATGCGTGCCCGTGGTGCCGAGCTCACCGACGTCGCGATCCTCGTGGTCGCCGCGGACGACGGCGTGATGCCGCAGACCGTCGAGGCCATCAACCACGCGCAGGCCGCCAAGGTGCCGATCGTCGTGGCCGTCAACAAGATCGATGTGCCCGGCGCCAACCCGGAGAAGGTTCGCGGCCAGCTCACCGAGTTCGGCCTGGTGCCCGAGGAATACGGTGGCGACACCATGTTCGTCGATATCTCCGCCAAGCAGAACATCAACGTGGACAAGCTCCTCGAGGCCGTGCTGCTCACGGCCGACGCCGAGCTCGATCTTCGCGCCAACCCGAACATGGACGCCCGTGGCGCCACCGTCGAGGCCCGACTCGACAAGGGCCGCGGTGCCGTGGCCACCGTGCTCGTCCAGCAGGGCACCCTGCACGTTGGCGATGCCATCGTGGCGGGCACCTCGTACGGCCGCGTCCGCGCCATGCTTGACGAAAACGGTCAGGTCATGGAGGCTGCTGGTCCGTCCACGCCTGTCCAGGTGCTGGGTCTGACCTCCGTGCCGACCGCCGGTGACCTGTTCCTCGTGGCCTCCGACGATCGCGCCGCGCGCCAGATCGCCGAGAAGCGTCAGGCCACCGAGCGTGCCGCCCAGCTGGCCAAGCGTCGCAAGGTCGTCTCCCTCGAGGACTTCAAGAAGAAGTTCGCCGAGTCCGAGATCGACATGCTCAACATCGTCATCAAGGGCGATTCGTCCGGTTCGGTCGAGGCGCTCGAGGACTCCCTGATGAAGATCGAGGTGTCCGACGAGGTCGGCATCCAGGTCATCCACCGCGGCGTCGGCGCGATCACGCAGAACGACGTCAACCTCGCCACGGTCGACAAGGCCGTCATCATCGGCTTCAACGTGCGTCCGAACCGTCAGGTCGCGGATCTCGCCGAGCGCGAGGGCGTGGAGATCAAGTACTACTCGATCATCTACAAGGCCATCGAGGATATCGAAGCCGCCCTCAAGGGCATGCTCAAGCCGGAATACGAGGAGGTCGTCACCTCCCACTCCGAGATTCGCGAGATCTTCCGTTCGTCCAAGTTCGGCAACATCGCCGGCGTCATGGTGCAGGACGGCGAGGTCAAGCGCGGTACGAAGTGCCGTATCCTGCGCAACGGCGTGGCCACGGTCAACGACCTGGAGATCTCCTCGCTGCGTCGTTTCAAGGACGACGTCCAGTCCGTCAAGGAAGGCTACGAGGCCGGTATCAACCTCGGAACCTTCAACGACATCGAGATCGGCGACGTCATCGAGACCTTCGAGATGCGCGAGGTCGAACGTAAGTAGTCCGATCGCAGGACGCGCGAAGGCTCTTATCGGCAAGCGCATGCGGCGCTGTCGATAAGGGCCTTTCGCGCGGACTGTGCGTCAACGGCCGTCGTGACAACGGCTGCGATATCTCTATCTCTGGCTCCTCCTGCAAGGGGAGCTGCCGAATGAAGTAAGGCTGAGCGCGGTCTCGGACCGCAGCCTCGGCCATCTACAGCGACAGCTCCCTCCATCAGGGGGAGCCAAGTCATATGTGAAAGGATTTTGCCCATGGCAGGAACCAACCCCCGCGCCGCGCGTATCGCGGCACTGATTCAACGTGTCGTGGCCTCCTCCCTCGAGCGCGAGCTGCACGACAAGCGACTGACCAGCATCACCATCACCGAAGTCCGTGTGACCAACGATCTGCAGATCGCCAAAATCTACTGGACCCAGCTGGGCCACGAAGGCAAGGAGAACGGCGAACGTAAGCGTGCCCGGCAGGCGCTCGAGCAGGCCAAGGGCCATCTGCGTTCGCTGGTGGGCTCGAAGGCCGGCCTGCGACTGACCCCGCAGCTCCAGTTCGTGTTCGACGAGGTGCCCGGCGAGGCCCATGAGATCGAGGACATCCTGGTCATGGCCCGCAAGCGCGACGAGGAACTGGCCCGCGTCCGTGCGAACGCGCAATACGCCGGCGACGCCGACCCGTATAAGCATGACGACGAGCCGGCCGAGGATGATGACGACTTCGAGGATGACGATATCGAGGACGATGATATCGATGATGCCGGCGAGGACTTCGGCAACGTCGATGCTGAATCGCCCGAGGCCGAAGCGCAGTCCGACGAGCGGTAGATTCGCCTTTCCCTCCTATGAGAGGGATGACAGAATACGGACAGCGAGCAGCAGATGATGGCTGGCCTCCCTCTGCCGGGAGGTCGTCATTACCGATGACGGAGGGAGAGACATGCCGGAGGCGCAGCCCAGCGGCCTGTTCATCATCGATAAGCCTCAGGGCGTGACCAGTTTCGACGCGGTGGCCGCCGTGCGCGGCGCGTTGCACATCAAAAAGGTCGGTCACGCGGGCACGCTCGACCCGATGGCCACCGGTGCCTTGGTCATCGCGTTCGGCCATGCCACCCGACTGCTCAACGCCATCGTGGAGCACGACAAAACCTACGAGGCCACGATTCGACTGGGCCTTGCCACCACGACCGACGATGCCGAGGGCGATGTCATCCTCCGCGAGAATGCGGATGCGGTCGCGTCGCGATGGCGGCAACTTGCGGCTGGCGGAGCCGCGCAGTCGGATGCGGCTGAATCCGGTGCTGCTGAACCCGGTACCGCTGGAGATGACGGTACCGATACCGCTTGCGAAGCCGATTTCGGGGCCGGTTTTGGAATCGATTCCCGTGCCGGTTCCCGAGGTTCGACGGCTGCGGTCGTTGCGCTCGGAACCACGCCTGCCACAGACGATGCGTCGGTCCATGACGGTGTCTGGCATGACCTGCTGACCCGTACCATCGGCGAACATTTCACCGGTGATATCGAGCAGGTGCCCAACACCTTCTCCGCCATCAAAATCAACGGCCAGCGTGCCTACGATCTGGCCCGCGAAGGCAAGGACGTGGAGCTCAAGGCCCGGCCTGTCACCATCAGCGAGTTCACCGTGTTGGGCGTGCGAGCGGGCGTCGTGGCGGGGACGCGGCCCGACGAACCGTTGCAGGAGCGTGACATCGCGGGATTCCCATCCGCTCAGCCCCACCCGTCCGGCTGGCCAGGCTGGTCTGGTTCGGTCAGGTCGGCCAATCATATCGGCGATTGCACCTGCACTGATGGTCGCTCCGATGGCTGTCCCCCGGCATCCGGTCTCGCTGATCCCGCCAGTTCCTCCGGTTCCGACTCGGCGACCGCCGAAGCGACGGCCTCGAACGTCATTCCCATATCTGTCCTTGATGTGGACGTGCGCGTCAGTTGCTCATCGGGTACCTATATCCGCGCATTGGCCCGTGACCTCGGCGAGGAACTGGGCGTCGGCGGCTATCTGACCCGCCTGCGCCGCACCCGCGTGGGGAGGTTCGCCCTGCCGGACGACACCAGTGGACTCATCACCCCCGAATCCTTGGCCGAAACCCGCACCCACACGGTCACGGCGCACGTCGAAACCAAGACGTTTACCAATCGTGAAGGACAGGCCGTCACCCGCAACAAGTGCGTGTTGGACACGCCGGATGCGATGGCCGGCGAAAAGCGACGCGAATGGCTGCTCGGCCGGGCCCTCACGATGGAACAGGCCGCCCGAGGCGCCATGCCGGTGGTGGAGATCACGGCCGAGGAGGCCACCGAGCTGCGATTCGGCCGTCGTATCGAACGGGTGCTGGCCAAAGGCACACAGGCCGTGGCCATCGTGCCGCCGGTACATAGTCCGGCACATAGTCCGGCACATGATGAACCGGCCGTGGAGTCGTGCGATGCGACGGACACCGGGACGAATATGAATAACGATGCGTTGCACGGTCGAGCGGCCGAGCCGGTTTCCGCTGAGCCGCATGGTGATGCGGTGCACCCCTCGGGCGTTGCCAACGCGCCGCGTTGCGCGACAGCCGACGTGGTGGCCATCATCGAACGCGCGAACGCCCATCAGGCCAAACCTGCCGCCGTATTCCCCGCCGCGTAGAGTGGACGCGGTTACAGTACGATTCAACGAAGGCGCTTCCGGCAGGCGAGCTTGCGGAAATCCGCGGGTGGCACCGACCGGACGATGACCGGGGCCCGCCACGCACATCGCTGGGGCCCCGTCGAACCGAATGCGCGGAACTTGAGAAAAGGAACTGCACGATATGAACATCACCTACCTGACCCCGGACGCCGAGGGCGAAGTCGCATGGCCCTCGTTCGACAACGATAAAAAAGCCGTGGTGACGTTGGGAGCCTTCGACGGCATGCATCTGGGACATCAGGCCGTGATCCGCCGTGTCGTGGAGTTGGCTCACCGGCATGACGCTTTCTCCGTGGTGATTCTGTTCGACCCGCGTCCGGCGTTCGTCCACGGCTGGGCCGCCCGGCACGAGGGCGCCGAACCGGACAACACGACCATCGACGCCGAAGCGCTGACCAGCATCGGCGAACGTCTGCGCCGTATGGAGGAGCTGGGCGTGGATCATGTGCTGGTGGTCCGGTACACGCTCGCCTTCGCCGCCAAGTCCTATATCTTCTTCCTCGGCCGGCTGACCGGCAAACTGGGCATGCGCACGCTGGTGCTCGGTCAGGACGCCGCCTTCGGCAGGAACCGTGAGGGCGATGTGCAGCATGTGGCCAATTTGGCCGCTGCCACCGGCGTCTTTGAGCTTGACATAGTGGACGATCGCGGTCCGGGCGAGGTGCGCATCCCGCGCGATTTCAAACCCGAGATGCCCGCCGAGTGGGGCGAGCCGGCCGATCCGCTGGCCGGGGCCACCAAGGCGGAGCGCCGCGCGTGGAGCAAGAAGCATCAGGCCAAGGCCATGCGCGCGTGGAGCTCCACCAATGTGCGCTACCTGCTGGCCCACGGCCGCATTCAGGATGCCAACGCCATCCTGGGCGAGCCGCACGCCATCGAGGGCGTGGTGGTACACGGCGAGGAGCGCGGCCGCACCATCGGATTCCCCACCGCGAACCTCGGCACGGATATCGAGGGATACATTCCCGTGGACGGTGTCTACGCCGGTTGGTTGGTCGATCTGGGGACTGCTTCTGAGCAGGAGACGGACGCCGAAGCCGGGCAGCCGGCACAGGCCGGGCCAGGGGAATCCACCCAGTCCGAAGCCGCGCAGGCACAATCCGGCACTGAAGTTGTCTCCGACGCCGTTCCCGAAGCCGGTACGCAGGACCAGCCGCGCCGCTGGCCCGCCGCCATCTCCATCGGCACCAAGCCGACCTTCAGCGAGAAGACCGGGCTTCACGAGCGCGTAGTCGAATCCTACTGCATCACCGATGACTGGATCGACCTCTACGGGCATAAGGTTCGCGTGGAATTCGCCGGCTTCCTGCGTCCGCAGGTCAAGTTCGACGGCCCGGACGCGCTGGTCGATGAGCTCAAGCGCAACGTCGAGGAGACCAGGCGTCTGACCGCATAATACGGCCAGACGCCGAAGTCCACTAGTGCCGGAAGTGGGCGAAGAACTCGCGGGTCTCCGGGTCCTGGGATTCGTCCATCACCTCTCGCGGCGTGCCGTTTTCGGCGATGACGCCATGACGCAGCAGCACGATGCGGTCGGCGGCGTCATGGGCGAAGCTCATCTCGTGCGTGGCCATCAGAATCGTCGTGCCCTGCGACTTGAGCTCCGCGACCATGTTGAGCACTTCGCCCACCAGCATCGGATCGAGTGCGGAGGTGATCTCGTCCAGCAGCAGCAGTTCGGGATCGGTCATCAGCGCGCGTGCGATGGCCACGCGTTGCTGTTGGCCGCCGGAGAGCTGGTCAGGGTAGGACTTCGCCTTGGCTCGCATGCCGATACGATCCAGCAGCTCCAGCGCGCGTGCCTCGGCCTTGTCCTTCGGCCAATGATGCACCTTGACGGCGGCCAGCGTCACGTTCTTCAGCACCGACATATGCGGGAACAGGTTGAACTGCTGGAACACCACGCCGATGCGCGAACGGATCTTGTCCTGATTGGCGCGCGGGTCCGTGATGTCGGTGTCACCCAGCCATATCTGCCCGTCGTCCACCTGTTCCAGCAGGTTCACGCACTTCATCAGCGTCGATTTGCCCGAACCGGATGGGCCGAGCAGGGCGACCACCTCGTGCGGTTGGATGTCGAAGGAGATGCCGCGCAGCACCGGGGTGGAGCCGAAGGATTTGCGCACATCATCCAATCGCAGCACCGGCTTGGATGATGCCGTGCCGCTGCCTGGATTCTGCTGTGCCGTGTTCATATCGTTCACCGTGGTTTCCATCGTCGTCGTTGTCATTGTTCCGCCCATGGTCCCTTCCATGCCACGCATACTCACACCGTGCCGGCGCTCAGCTCGCGCTTGCGCAGACGAGCCGTGTACCAGTCGTTGAGCAGGATGAACGGCACGCTCATGAGGATGAACAGCAGGCTCGCCACTACGTACGGCGTGAAGTTGTACGAGCTCGCCACTTCGATTTGGGCGGCGCGCACCGCGTCGACCGCGCCCAGCACGGAGATGAGGCCCACATCCTTCTGCATGGAGATGAAGTCGTTCATCAGCGCCGGAGCGACCTTGCGCAACGCCTGCGGGATGACGATCATGCGCGTGGTCTGGCCGGCCGTAAGACCCAGGGATCGGGCCGAGGCGCGTTGCGAGGGATGCACGTCGTTGAAGCCGGCGCGCAACACTTCGGCGACGTAGGCGCTGTAGCCCATGATGACGGCTATCGTGCCGAGGATAGCCGGATTGATGCGGCCGAACAGGCCGAGGCCGGGGATGCCGAAGCCGATGAGGTAGAGCACGACGATCATCGGGATGCCGCGCATGACGGTGGTGTACAGCGCGGCCAGCACGCGCAACGGGAACATTACCGGGTTCTTGCTGGTGCGTACCAGCGCGATGAGCGTGGCGAAGATCGCGACGCCGATCACGGCCACGACCAGCACCTGGACGTTGAGCCACAGGCCGTCCAAGGTCTCCGGCAACGACTTCATGAAGTACTCGGGGGAGAAGAACGTCTGCTTGACGCGCGGCCAGCCGGGGGACATCTTCAGTCCGGCGACGACGATGACGGCCAGCACGATGGTGCTGACGAGACTCGTGACCACCGACTTGAGCTGTTGCCGGCGCCGGTAGTCACGGCGGGAAAGTTCCACCTCGCTCACCGAAGACGTGGACGTCGTTTCGGCGGCAAGGTCATGCGTGGATTGCGAATCGACCATATGTGGATTCTATTGCAGTGTCCGAACCGGTTTGATGCCAGACGTCCATTCTGCGAGTCGCCTTGACGGCAAAGCCCGTTCCCGGCATGACGAGGCGATGGGGGACGGGCTTTGCTCTGCGATTCTCCGATGGACGTGGCGGCGCGGTGGTTACTTGAGCTCGGTCAGGTCGGTGGTGTATTCGGCCAGCCACTTGTCCTGCAGCTGCTTGAGGGTGCCGTCGGACTCGAGATCGTCCACGGCCTTGGTCACGGCCGCGGTGAGCTTGGAGTCCTTCGGCAGCACGATGCCCAGGCCGTCCTTGTCCTCCGAGCCGGCGATGCGGCCCAGCACCTTGGCGTCCTTGACCTGTTCGGACTGCACCATGTACACGCTTTCCACCGTGTTGGTGACCAGCGCGTCGATCTGACCGGCGTCCAGCGCCTGGCCGAGCGCGGCGTCGTCGTTGAACGTCTGGATGTCGTCCTTGATCTTGTCCTTGACGATGGTGTAGGCCTGTGTGCCCACCATCACCCCGATCACGGCGTCCTTGAGATCGGCAAGCGACTTGGCGGAGGCGAACTTGCCGTCCTTCTTGACCACTACGGACTGCGTGTCCTTGTAGTAGCCGGAGGAGAAGTCGACGGCCTGTTTGCGCTCATCGGTGATGCCGAACTGCTGGATGTTGAGGTCCCAGTCCTTCGGACCCGGCGCGATGGCCGAATCGAAGGTGGTACGGGTCCAGACCACGTCGGCCTTGTCGAAGCCGAGCTTGTCGGCCACGTCGTAGGCGAGCGCGGCCTCGAAGCCCTCGCCGGATTCCGGCTTGTCGTTCATGACCCACGGCTCGTAAGCGGGGTCGCCGGTGGCGATGGTGAGCTTGCCCGGCGTGACGGTCTGCTGCGTGATGTCGGAGCTGTCTGCGTTGGCCGAGGCGGCGTCGGACGAGCCGCTGTTGGAGGCGCCGCACGCGGTGGCGAGCATGAGGGATGCCGCGGCGAGTCCGGCCGCGACGAAGCGGATGGTGGTTTTGAATGACATGGTTGCTCTCCTTCTTCGTTGTCTGTGTCGGTCGTTTTTCGGAACGAGACGTACCGATTCCGGCTGGACGGAACCTCTCCTGACCCTTGTGCAACTGGCAACTATAACGTGCCTGCGTAAGCGACATGTTGCCGGGGCTATCGATTCCTATGATGGCCGGTTATCGGCGGCGGCTGGTCGTCGGCTTGTTGGCTGATTGGCTTGGCCGTGTGCGACGAACCGGTTGAGGATGGGTTGGCCTCTTGGTTATCGGCTTCCGGCTTATCCGTTCATCGGTTCATCAGTTCCTTGACAGGTCACTCCAGAGTGAACCCCTCGAAGGTGAAACCGGGGGACACCACGCACGAGACCAGGGCATCGCCATGCCCGGGGACGGTGCGTTGCCAGACGCCGGCCGGGACGACCGCATGGCCGACGGGCATGGTAGGCGTACCGGCCGGTGCGTCGATGCCTTGGCCCAGCACGACGGCCCGCCGTATTGCGGGGTCGTCGGACGGGCTGTCTCCGTCGCCGCCGAACTCCAGCGTGACCGGTGCGGGCCCGTGCCACAGCCAAATCTCGTCCGCGTCCACTTTGTGCCATGCGCTGGCGTCGCCCTCCGGCAGCAGGAAGTAGATCAGCGACGTCAGCGGACGGCCGGTGGACGGTTCCGGCAGCGGTGACTGCCAGTCTCGCCTATACCATCCGCCTTCGGGATGGGGTTCGAGGCCGAGACGGTCCACCAGGGAACGGGCGTAGGGGCTCATGGCCTCCAGTGCAATGCTCATCAGGTCATCATCCTTCTCGTTACTTGTCATGCTGCAGCGTACGACTGTGCTCTATCATGCGTCGCTCCATCATGCGTCGCGCTGTCATGCGCCGCTTTACCATGCACCGTCGTTGTAGGCGATGCGGCCGGAGATCACGGTGGCGCGATTCGTTCCGGCTCCATGGCATACCAGCTCCTCGAGCGTGTCCTCGATGCCGCGCGGGGTGGCCACATACACGGGCACGTCGAAGAACGCCAGATCGGCCATGGCTCCGGCGTTGATCTGCCCGATGCGGCCGGCGCCTACATGCATGCCGAGCTCCTGCGCGCCGCCTAGTGTCATCATGCGGATCAGACGATGGGTCAGGTCGTCCTTCGCATAGCCCTGCTCGCGGGCCAGATCGTAAAGCACCGCCACATCGTCGAGCACATCCAGACTCGGCGAGCTCGACAGCGAATCCGTGCCGATGGCCAGCAGATTCCCCTCTTCGAGATATTCGCGGATCGGTGCGTCACGACCGGTCACCGTGATTCGGTTCGATCGGGGACACAACGCCACGCCCACGCCGCGCTGGCGCAGGATGCGTCGGTCCTCGGCGTCGGCCCACACGCCATGCGCGATATGCACATCCGGGCCGAGCGAACCGAGCTGGTCCAGGAATTGGATGGCGGACGCGCCCTTGCCCGCCTCCTTGAGCTGCTGGTAGCTGGTCCAATCATGGTCGCGCCAGGACGCCGTGGAATACGTGGATAGCGTGGTCTCGCGTTCGCCGGCCTCCATCGGCGTCTCCGCCAGATGGATATGCAATCGCATGTCAAGCTGGCGTGCGATATCCGGCAGATCCACAAACGGCGCGGTCTCCAGCGTATAGGGGGCGTGCGGACTGATGCCGATACTGGGCAGGTCCTCCTGACGCATACGGCCCAGATGCCGGACCAGTTCATGTACGCCGGCGTTGCGCCAGTCGTCGTTATGCCAGTCCATCACCTCCCAGTACGCCACGCCGTGTATGCCTTGCGAGGCCAGGGCCCCGGCTGCTTCGGCATCGGTGACGATGTCCGCCGCGGCGGTGGTCCCCGCCTCGACCATCATGCGCGCGCCCTGCTCGGCCGATGTCTTCCAGTCGCCTTCCTTGCACAGGCGCTCGTATACCGGGTTGAAACCGAGCTCCCAATCGCGGAAGCTGCTGTAGGAGCCGCGGCCGACCTCGGCCATGTTGGTGTATTGCAGATGGGTATGCGCGTTGACCAGGCCCGGCGTGATGATGCCGTGCCAGTGATGCTCCTCGATGTGGCCGTGCGCCGACATATCCTGCTT
This sequence comes from Bifidobacterium sp. UTBIF-78, assembly GCF_006408945.1. Taxonomy (NCBI): domain Bacteria; kingdom Bacillati; phylum Actinomycetota; class Actinomycetes; order Bifidobacteriales; family Bifidobacteriaceae; genus Bifidobacterium; species Bifidobacterium sp. UTBIF-78. The sequence goes on along the minus strand of NZ_JFAO01000021.1, from coordinate 53,795 downwards.
GAGCGTATCGAGTACCCAGCGCCGCGTGCCTACATGCACCACGCGGCTGCCGGCCACCGCGACGGCTCCGTCCATGATCACCGGTCCGGTGACCGGGATGATGAGTGGTGCGCTGTATAGCGTCACCGAATCCAATGGGGCCGGGTGCGCCGCCGCATACAACGGGTCGAACGAATCGTCGGTCAGAGTCATACCTCCTTTTATACCGGGTGCCGTATGGGTGCCGACCATAGGCATGTCGTACGTCATACGGTGTCGTCGAATCGGGTGAGACGCCAGTCATAGCCGTTGTCGGCCGTGGCGTGGCTGGCGGACAGACCGCGCGTGCGCAACGCGATGGCGGCGATATGCCGGTCGGATGCCGCTGACAGACGATGCACTTGCGGTGGCAGGCGATGCTGTCCGCTTCGATGCGCGAGCAGATGATGGACCGCACTGACCTGCACGGCGAAACTGAGATCCATGATCTCGATGGGATTGCCGCCGCCGGCCGTGTAGTTCACGCCGTCGCCCTGTGCCAGCAGCGTGAGCGTCGGGCCGTCGGGCACGGCGATGGCGTCCACGGGTTGCGTGTTGTCGTGATGGAAACCGGGGATGTCGTCCAAGGCGATTTCGTTGGCGATGCCTCCGATGACCGACAGCACCGCGCGCTCGCGCATGAGCCGCATATGCTCCACGGTGATGGTGTGCCGTACGCCGGTGGCCGAAACCACGATGTCGGCATCGACGACGGCCTCGTTGATATCGCGGGCGTCGAATCCATCGAACACGGCCTTGAGCGCGGCCACCGGGTCGGTGTCGCAGATGGTGACGTTCGCGCCGAGCGCGCGCACCCGCAATGCGAATCCCCGCCCGACCGGACCGTAGCCGATCACGGTTACGGAGGCGTCTCGGAAACAGTGCGCGCCAAGGAGCTGCTGCATGGTGGTGACGCAGGTCTCGCCGGTGCCATGCGCATTGTCGAAGCCGGTTTTCAGCACGCTGTCGTTGACCGCCACGACGGGGAAGGTGAGTGCGCCGGCGTCCTGCATGGCTTGGAAGGCGCGCACTCCGCTGGTCGTCTCCTCCGCCACGCCGATCAGGCCATCCAACAGAGCCGGGCGCTTGGCTGCGGCGAGTCGGGCGAAACTGGCGCCGTCATCGATGATGATATGCGGTGCGATCGCGTCGAGCAGCCGCAGCGCCCCGGCCTGCGCCTGCTCGGCGGTCCAGCGCGCATCGGCTTCGACGGTGATGCCTTCGCGCCGTAGCTGATCCGCCACACGCTGGTCCGTCTCCGATGGGTCGGCGAACACGCCGACCAGTGCTCCGGCGGCCTTCAGCTGGCGCAGCAGCACCGCCGTTTTCGGCTCCAGAACGAGACAGACGGCAATGCGCAGACCGTTGAAATCGGTGCCGGACCGCAACTCGGCCATCAGCGTGCGCATCACCGGCATGTGCCGTTCGGCGTAATCGATCGCATCCTTGCCGCTCAGCGTCCGGGCGTCCTGCACCTCCCGCACGTCCAGCGCAATGGAGGCCGTTCCTTCGGCATTGACGTCGGTTCTGGCACCAATGTCAGTGTCATCGGCATCGGCCGACACGGTCACGCCCCACTGGACGGCCGCATTCCGGAATGCGGATGCCGGCTGTTCCCGTTCCGGTCGCAGGCGCGACCCGGCCAGCGACCGGTTCGTTCGTTGGGAGTAGGTCATCGCCCATTCGGCGAAATCCTCATCTGCCATGTCGCTTCCTTTCTTATGACTGTCATCACTTACGTGACTTACGTGACTTACGTGACTTACAGGGTCGTTGCATGCAACGTTATCGTCTATCACATCGAACCGAAAAGACCGGTGCGGCACACGTCGTATGCCGATGGGCGAATCGCCGCCCAGGTGTTGTCCCGCGTCAGGAATTCGTTGACGAATTGACACCCCTCAGTCCCGCTTTGCGGGCCAGCTCCTCCTGACGGGGGATCTGGCCCGCATCACTCAACGCGCCGGCGAAGAATCGGGCCAGCTCCTCCTGACAGGGGAAGCCAAAACATAATCAACGAATTAACGGCGAGACATAAGAGTGAAGCCCGCACGGTTGCAAGACGGTGTGGTCATGCCGCCTCCTTGCGCCGTGCCGACCGTGCGTTGGAGGACAGCCCCAGCGCGTCCAACGCATCCTGCAGCGTGCAGACCTCCACCAGCGTGCACCCCTCGATATGCAGGGGTTTGCGCAAGGGTGGCACCACGGCGGTGGTGAAGCCCAGACGCGCGGCTTCCCTCAGACGGTATTCCATACGCGGCACGGGTCGAATCTGCCCGGTCAGGGAAATCTCTCCGATCGCACATGCGGTGCGCGGAAGCGGCTTCGACGTGGCGGCACTCGCCAATGCGCCCACAATCGCCATGTCGCAAGCCGGCTCCCGCGCCTGACCTCCCGCGATGGTGGAGATGTACAGATCGTTGGAGAGCAGGTTCATCTTGCCATGGCGGGACAGCACCGCGGCCAGCATGGCGATGCGGCTGGGGTCCACTCCATTGACCGCGCGACGCGGCGTCGGCAGCACGGACGTGGTCACCAACGCCTGCACCTCGACGGGCAGGCTCCGATGCCCGTCCAGCGTGAACGTCACGCATGTGCCTTCGACGGGTGCCGCGTTCCCCGCATCCGGACCACTGCCGGAAAGGAACAATCCGGCCGGTTCGGTGACCTCCTCGATGCCCTCGCCGCTCATGTCGAAGCATCCGACCTCGTCGGTGGGGCCGAAGCGGTTCTTGACCGCGCGCAGCATCCTCAGTGCGGTCTCGCTGTCGCCCTCGAACTGGCAGACCACATCCACCAGATGCTCCAGGGTTCGAGGTCCGGCGATGGAACCATCCTTGGTGACGTGGCCGACGAGAAACACGGGGATATCAAGGGTCTTGGCGGTATCGATGAGGGCGCTCGCCACCTCGCGCACCTGCGTCGAGCCTCCGGAAATGCCATCGACCTCCTGAGAGACTATGGTCTGCGCGGAATCGACGATGGCCAATGCGGGGCGATGCTCCTCGATAAGCCCCAGCACCGTGGCCAAATCGGTGGTGGAGGCCAGCAGCAGGTTCGGTTCCACGGCATTGATGCGCGAGGCGCGGAGTCGGACCTGCGCCTGCGACTCCTCACCGGAGATGTACAGCACGGTATCGGAATGGCCGTCGCCGGATGCCGAAGCGGCGACGTCGTGCCGTGCGCCGCTGCGGGAAACGGATCGTGCCACATTGCCGGCCGTCTGCAGCAGCAGGGTGGATTTGCCGATACCCGGTTCTCCGGCGATAAGCGTGACCGATCCGGGAACCACTCCGCCGCCCAGGACGCGGTCGAATTCGGAGAACCCGGTGCCCAGACGCTTCACGCTTTCCGTGCCGATTTCGGTGATCGGACGCGCCGCCGTGCGCCCGGTCGATGGCACGGCCACCGATTGCGTGCGTGACGTCCTGCCCGGTGCGGCCGTGCGCGATCCCGCGGCGGCACGGGCCTCGTGGAATTCCTCCACCGTGCCCCACTGCCCGCACTCAGGGCAGCGGCCGTACCACTTGGGGCCGTTCCAGCCGCACTCGGAACACACATACTGCACACTTGATTTCGCCATACATTCACCCTAACCCCGAAAGATAAGGTCGGTAAAATTTTACCGAAACGCACGAAGTCAAGCCGAAAACAACCGTTTGAGGATCTGGTGGCGGTGATCAGGGTGGCAGCTCGGCGCAGGCGGCCGTCGCCACACGAGGTGCGGCGGGGTCTCCTGCCGATTCACGATACATTCACGCAGGAGTCGGGAAACGAGCTGAGTGGGGCTGTCTCGCGTCACGCCGCTGTGAGAGAATCGGGGACATGACTAACACCGAGAACTCTTCGACCACGCAGTCTCATGGCAAGCTCATCGCGGTGGTGGTTGCCGCCGCCGTTGTCATCATTCTGGCGGTGCTGTCGGCTTTCGTCTGGCCGGGCTGGGCCATCAAGAAGGACGCCGGCACGGCCGCCCCGAACGGCAGCAGCCAGCAACAGTCCGCCGAGGCCGAGCCCACCACGCCGACCATCGAGGCCACCGCGCTGCCGGACGATGCCACCGAACTGCTCAAGGCCATGCCGGACAGCGTGCTCAACTACGCGCGCACCAAGGCGGAGGCGTCCACCACATGGAGCGCCGCTTCGCCGCTCGAAGAGTACACGTTGACCTACTCCACCGGCGACAAGGCCAAGGATGTGACGTTGGTCGCCGCGCAATGGTCCACCGCGGACAGCGCCAAGACCCAGTACGATGCCTTGGTGAGCGCCCAGACCGGTGATGATCAGGCCTCCGGCAACGTGAAGGTGTCCGGCAATGTGACCGGAGCGTATGTGGTCAAGGCCGATGCCGCCGATGCCAAGAAGTCCGTGGCCATCTGGCAGAACGATACGGTGGTGTTCCAGGCCACCGGCACCAAGGAGGCCGTCGAGCGCTTCTATCAGAAGTTCCCGATGTGATGCAAGCCGATTTCCGAGGGTGCGGCCGTCCGGCCGTTTCCCTCTGAAACCCGCATGTTTCCTAGCATTCATGCAGGATTCATCCACGGGTGGGCCGTGATTTCGACGACACAGGTATCATGTCGGTTTCGTCTGTCTGGTTGGATGTGTAGTATTGTGCGAGTTGCAACTTTTACGATTAATCGAAATGGAGGCTTCAGATGGGTTCTGTCATCAAGAAGCGCCGCAAGCGGATGAGCAAGAAGAAGCACCGCAAACTGCTGCGTAAGACCCGCCACCAGCGTAAGTAGTCTTACCTGCAATCAAGGCATGAAAACCCCGCAAACCTCAGTAGGTTGCGGGGTTTTTCGTAAGCACAGAGCCCCTGAATAGTAGGGGAACGGCGGCGTGGCTCGTGCGAGTCCGATGCCGCCCTGGCGGTCCAATCAGGCGGCCTTCTTGCGTCCGCGGCGCTTCATGGTGCCGGCGGTGGCATTGGCCACGTCGAAGATCACGGTCTTGCTTTCCGGGTAGGCGGCGCCGGCCACGGACTGGTACGCCACTTCGCCCTCGGGGGCCTCTCCGACGGGCAGGTATTCCTTCACTGCCTCGACCAGCACGGGCTCCTTGACGCTTACGGATGCCGTCTGCTTGCCTTCCGGCTTGCTGAACTTGATCGCGTTGTCGGCCGATTCACTGGCCGGCGTGACGGCGATCTGCCGGGTCTTCCCGTTGATGAGCACCTTCACATACGCCGGGAAGCCCAATGCCTCGGCGGTGGCCTTGTTGAAACGGATAGCGGTATCCGTAACGGTCAACACCGTTTTGCCAAGCGGCTTGACCAATTGCACTTCTTCAAATCCCTGCAGCAAGGAAGCCATGACATTCTCCTTAATGATTGACGTTATCTCGTGAATTCCGGTTCCGATTGTAACGTTTTTCATCCACGAATGACAAATGAAAAAAGTGGCTTCCGCTATATATGTCGCGCGAAAAACTTTGTGGAACAACGTCGTGCGATTATCGCGTGATGTGACTGTTGGTTGCTGCTATCGATGCCGCTATTGTCACGCAAGGCAACCGCATGAATAATGATTATCACAGTGGCTATTGTGCGGATGGTCACATGACCGTATCGGATGTTGAGGCCGTAGGCGAATCAAATATCATGTTGATTCCACGCTTGATTTCCGCATATACCCGCACGAATACTTCGCGTGATTGGCGGTGAGGGTCCACGGTGTCGTTCGCTCGGGGAAGGAACGGCCGGATCATCGACATGGCGTCCAGCGTTTCGCGGATTCCGACGTCATAAGGGGTGCCGATGGGTGAACCGTGATGATGCAGGTATTCGCATGCATTGACGAAATCGTCGAATAGCGCCGTCTTGCGAACGGCGGATGGATTCCACCTCGATAATTCGTTGATGTGATCGCGTTCAAAACATAGGGTTACATCCGCATTCGAGATGATTTCCCGATTGATGGACGTGGAACGGTGGCCTGTTGCGTCGATGCCATCACCGGCCAGTAATTCCACGGTCATCGGGTCGGCGGCGTGCGGTGGATATTGCAATGTGCCGGCGCTGGATACGGTGATATCCGTATCGGCTGCGTGGGCATTGATGGTCGCGCGCGTGAGATATTCGGCCATCACCGAGCGGCACTGATTACCGGTGCAAACGAAAAGAATGTGCATGGATATCCTTCGTAATGGCGAGTGTTGACAATGTAAATCGCGTTGGGTTGCGTCGGCGAAAAGCCGCGTCCGGCAATGGCAGGGATACTCCGGAGACTCATGGTATGGAATCTGCTTCTCGGCATCCTTTGCCTATTCGGCGCAGTGTGATACGCGGCGAATTGCCGAATGATGGATATGGTAAAGACAATGAAAAACCGGGAATCACAAGATTCCCGGTTTTATAGTGCGACTGCTGGAGGGGATTCTGCGGTCGCACTGGGCTGTCCAGATACTGCCATGCCGCAGGCCGTTAGCCGGCTGCTCTCCAGCGTTATTTCAGTGCCCCTAATGGGGGTCAGCGGCGCTGCCCGGCTCCTCGGCGGACGGCGAACAGCGCGAGGCCGGCTGCGGCCAACAGCACGGCGGCCACGCCGTACGGCGCGATGGCGGCACCGGTATTGGCCGTAGTGCCGGACCCGCCGGCGTTACCGATGATGCCGCCGATGCCGCTGTCGCCATTGCTGCCGGACTGGTCGCCGGTGCCGGTGGCCGGTACGGTGATCTGCGCGGTGCGGGAGCCGGACTGCGCGCCGACTACGGTCACGGTGATCGTCTGGCCGGCGGCCTGTCCTTCCTTGAAGATGTAGCGGAGGCTCAGCGAGCCGTCCGCGGCGGCGGTGAACGTGCGCTCGCCGATCTGCTGCACGTCGGCGACGATGTTGTCGTCCCATGTGACGGTCACCTGCTCGTTCGGCTGGAAGGCTCCGGCCGGGAACGTGACGGTGGCGGTGTTGCCGCTGACCGTCACGGAGGCGCCGTAGCCATCGCCATCCACGGCGAAGGCGGTGACGGTGGCGAAGCTCAGTCCGAGCGCGGTGGCAATGACGGCCAGAATGGCCATGATTTTCTTAGTCATATCTGCTGTTGTCTCCTTGGGGTCGGGGGCTGCATACCGTGATTCAAGCCGGTTCGGTATCGGTGCCTGTGCTGGCGCAACGCCAAAGCGGGTGCTTGTGGTGATGACGATGCCGGAGTCCGCAAACCATGGCGTGATGCCGCGGACGGCTCGGCGTCGGTGGTGTGTTCCGTGCGTTTGATTATCACGGCGCAGCGGTCTGTTCCTGCGCAATACCCCCTACTGTACATCCCCCCGTACGACGATATACGGGGTATTTCGGTGGATGGAAGGGGGTGTGGATGAGTGTGAGCGGTAACATTGACTGTCGCTCTGTGGCTTCGAACGGCATAGGGTGCCCGGAAATCGTTGCATAAGTTGACTTTTGGTAATTTGCCGCAGGGTGCATACGATACATGCCTTGCCGTGAGGGGCGCCGACACGCCGAATGGTGCATGACGGCAGCGCGCGGCGTGATTCCGGGACGCATTGCCTGTATGCGCCGATGGATAACGGTGCGCGAACGGGAATCGCCGAGACGGAAATCACCGATATTCCGCAATATCGCGTGCGATGCCGGCGAAGCAACTGCCTGCTGATCAGCCGTCGCTGATCAGCGCAAATCGACGCAGCTCAATACCAAAGGTGGCAACAATCAGTAGCTCTTGTAGGTGAGCCAGTAGTTGTAGGCCGCCGTGATGCCGCCGTAGCGCTGGTTGCAGTAATCGATGAACCACTTGAACTGCGTCTGGTAGTTCGTCTGCCAATCGGCGCCCGCCGAGGCCATCTTGCTGCCCGGATACGCCTGTGCGAGGCCATATGCGCCGGAGGAGGGGTTGGTCGCGGTCGGGCTCCAGCCGGATTCGTGGCTGATGATGTAGTTCGCGGCCGTGAAGTCCTCTTCGGAGTAGCCATTGGCCAGCAGATAGTCATGCGCCCAGGACTGGATCTCACCGGCCGGCGTGGTGGTGCCCAACGCGCCGCCGGCCGCGCTGGTGGCATCCGAGCCGGTGCCCACCAGAATCACCTTGTCGACCGGGGCCTTCTTGACCCACGAGGCGAACACGTTGGAGGAGACGACCTTGCCGCCGGCGCGCGTGACCAACGCCGTGGTCTCCATCACGCCGTTCTCGCCCTCGGTCTCCACCTTTTCCTGACCCTTAGGCAGGCTGGAGGTCTCCTTGCGCACCTCGTTGAAGGCGATCGGAGTGTCGCTGGTCTCCACATTGGCGCCTGCGCGGTCGATGGTGATCACCGTGGCTTCGGTGACCTTGGTCTTGAGCGACGGGCTCACCGCATCGTTCGGGTCAAGGGTGATGTTGCCGGTCTCCAGCACATCCTTGACGGTGGTCATGTTCTGCTTCTCACCGAGCACCGTGCGCGGATCGCCATTGATCTTCACGGTGACGAAGGTGGTGTTCTTGTCCGCGCTGCCGATGGCGCCGCGGGTCGCGGAGCGCGAGGCGGCGGAGTCGGTGGCCGAGAACGCGGTGACGTTGGAGTATGACTGCGGCGCCTCGTTCTGGTAGAAGTTGCGGGAGACCACGCCTGCGGCTGCGATGAGACCGACTGCCGCGACCACTGCCGCGATTCTGGTCCACTGGCGTTTGCTCAGGGACTGCAGCAACGGGGTATGCCTGACGTGCTTCGACATTATGCTCCTTGGTCGGCCATCAACGGTCGTGATTCACACTGCACACCATGATAAGGCGGCGCGTGGATGAACGGAAATCAAAGGATATACGGCAACCGCCATATGTAGTCGCTGTGAAATCATGCGGACACTACATATGGCGGTTGATGGGGGTTGGCGGTGATTGGCGCGGAATCGGCGCCTGCGCCCGCGTCTTGCTTCCTTCGCGCCGCACCTCGCTCCCGCGCGGCGGCCGAATGCCCCCCGCTCTTATGCCTTCGTCGCCGGGGCGGCCGGGGCTGGAATCAGTTCTGCTGGGCTGCCGCGGCCTGAGCCTTGGCCGCCGCCAGGTCGAGGGCCTTGGCCTGGGCGATGAGATCGTCCAGATCGGCGGCCTGCAGCGCGCCGGCCTGCTGGAAGATGACCTCGCCCTGCTTGGCGATCATCAGCGTGGGCACGGCCTGAATGCCCGCGGCCTGCGCCAGATCCTGGTTGGCGTCGATGTCGACCTTGACGAAGGCGATGCCCTTGTTCTCCGGATTGTCGGACGCGGCCTCGAAGATCGGGCCGAACGCGCGGCACGGGCCGCACCATGTGGCCCAGAAGTCCACGAACACGATCTCGTTGTCGGTGATGGTCTGCTCGAACTCGGCTGAGGTGATGGCCTTGGTTGCCATAATGTCTTCCTCCTGCTTTCCCAACTTCAGCTGTATAAGAATTGAATGGTATGGAACCTTCCAACCAACAGCTTTCCAGCACCACCCAACATTTTGCCGGGAATGAACCGGCGCAAGCGGTGCCGGGCCTCGGGCTCGTCTGCTGCCGCCATGCGGGAGCCGAGTCGGGAAATATTCGGGATACATCCACCTGCCTCCCTGCTTTCGCGCGATAATGGGAGGCATGCCAGTCATGAATGACGAAGTGCCCGACGAGGGCGACTACGACGCGGGCCGCAACCGCGGCGAATTCGACAACATCACGCCCGAGGACTTCATCCACGGCGGGTCCGGCCACGGCAACCCTCCGGGATGGCTCGGGCCGGCGGACATCAACCGCGCACGCCACCAGATGCCGATCGCCTATGTGGAGATCGTCCCGGTGCGTACGGACGACATGGGCCGCATCTCGCAGGTGGGTTCGCTGCTGCGTGTCTCGGACGACGGCTCGATCGAACGCACGCTGATCACCGGCCGCGTGCTGTTCCATGAGTCGCTGCGCGAGGCCATCGCCCGCAACGTGGCCAAGGATCTCGGCGACATCGCGCTGCCGATGCTGCCCGCCTCGCTCCAGCCGTTCACGGTGGCCGAATTCTTCCCCACGCCGGGCCTGAGCGAATACTACGACCCCCGCCAGCACGCCATCGCGCTGTGCTACGTGGTCGCGATCGCCGGCGACTGCAAGCCGCAGGACGAGACGCTGGACGTGGAATGGGTGGCGCCCAAGAGCGACATGATGGAGACGTTCATCGACCAGATGGTCAACGGGCACGGCCGGATCGTCCGTCAGGCGCTGGCCTGGGCCGGCGCGTAGGGCGTGTCGATGCGCCTGGCGATGCGTAAATGCGTGAATTGACGAACGACGAGTGGTGAAGGAGCAAGGAACCATGGCAATCGAATTGGCCAATCATATCTACCGCGAGGGCGAAGGCGTGCCGGTGGTGCTGATGAACGCCTACCCGGTGGACCATCGCATGTGGGACGTGTGCGCGAAGGCGCTCGCCGACTTCGCCGATCTGGACGACGTGCCGCCCTTCCCGATCTGGGCGCCGGACATGGCCGGCTCGGGTGCGTCCCCGGTGCCGAGTGAGGCCGATTCCGGCCCCCGCATGGCCAACGGCGCGTATAGCGAGGCGTTGGACCGACTGGCCGGGGCGTATGTCGATCTGGTGAAGTCCGCCGGCTACGATCAGGCCATCTGGGTGGGCCTGTCGATGGGAGGATACGTGGCGATGGACATCCAGCGCCTGTACCCGCAGTCCGTGGCCGGGCTGGCCCTGTGCGACACGATGGCCGCCTCCGACGGCGTGGGCGGCGAAGGCCGTCTGGCCATGGCGAACGCCGCCGAAGAGACCGATTCCGTGGAACCGGTGATGCACTTCGCACGTCCGTCCGAGGGTGATTCCACAGTGAAGCGCACCCCCGAATTCATCAGGACGATGACGGACTGGATCGGCGAGCAAAGCCCGGCCGGTCTGGCATGGCGGCAGCGCATGACCTACGGCCGCCCCGAGATGGGCGACGTGCCCGCCGCCATCACCGCGCCCACGGCCGTGGTCTCCGGCGAACTGGACCCCACCAGCAATCCGAGCGTGATGAAGCCGTTGGCCGACAAGATCCCCGGCGCCACGTTCACGGCCATCCCGGATTGCGGTCATTTCAGCGCCGTCGAGCATCCGGACACCGTGGCCCGTGCGCTGCTGGCACTGGTCCGGCGCGTCCAGGCCAGGGGCTGAGGCCCGACATGCGAATAATCGCGGGCGTTTGAGCGTATTCGAAAGCGCGCGATCATTCGCGGGCAGCGCCGTGGCCCGCTGTGTCATGGCTGTAATGATTGCGTCATGGTTGCGTCATGAAGGAGTTTCGTATGACCGCTGACATTCATTTCTCGCCGCTCGCCCTGACGCGGGCCCTGCCGTTCCTGCCGTTGGCGCAGGGCGACATCGATTATCAGGTGGACCGCCGCAGCGAGCCCGGGCTTATCGGGCAGCTGCTGGCCGACCCCAACACCAAGGTGATTCTCACGCGCAGCGGCCGCATCGCGGTACCCCGTGGCCAGGGTGAGCTGGTGGACTACGAGTCCGTCAAGATGCGCCTCGCCACGCTGCCCGGCGCCTACGTGTCCGCCGAGCTGGAACGCCAGCCGGAAGCGGTGGCCATGTTCCTCGGCTCCTACGGTGGCGTGCGCGGCGAATGCGTCGTCGCCGTGGACATCACGCGCGTGCCGGTCGCGGGCAAGACCAGCGCCTCCGACTCGGCCGGTCAGGGCGCGGACGACGCCTTCGACGACAGCGTGGACGACGGCGGTCGTTCGGCCGCGAAACCCACCCTGCTGCAGGAGGCCGTGGGGCGGTTCGATTGGGTCGACCTGCGCGGTTTCGCACCCCACGCCAATGCGCGCGAGGCCGGACAGGCCACCAGCGCCGTCACCCTGAGCATCTGGCACACCCGTCAGCGGTTCTGCCCCACCTGCGGCGCGCCGGTCGAAACCGCGCTCGCCGGCTGGGCCCAGCGCTGCACCAGTGAGGCGGACGGCAACCGTGTGCTGTTCCCGCGCGTGGAGCCGGCGGTGATCACCGCCATCGTGGATGGGCAGGATCGTCTGCTGCTCCAGCACAACGCCGCATGGAAGGACAGCCGGCTGTATTCGGTGTCCGCGGGATTCGTGGAGGCGGGGGAGAACCTTGAGCACGCCTGCCGCCGCGAGGCTCTGGAGGAGACGGGCATTCGGCTCGGCGAGGTGCGCTACCTCGGCTCCCAGCCCTGGCCGTTCCCGGCCTCGCTGATGATGGCGTTCAAGGCCCACGCCATGACCACCGACGTGCATGTGGACGGCGAGGAGACCATGACCGCGCGCTGGGTCACGCGAGACGAATACACCGCCGAACTCATCTCCGGCCGCATGGCGGCGCCCGGCAAGGCCACCATCGCCCGCTACATGATCGAGGAGTGGCTCGGCCGCGAATTGTAGTCGCGTCGTGCGCCCGGAATCATGCGCCGGAAAGCGCGCGGCGGACGCGTGCGGGCCCGGGCGATATGGGTTAGTCTGGTATCCATGAACGAAGACGACAACGAACAGCCATTGAACCTCGACATCCCCGACCATCTCGAGTACTCCGAGGAGCATGTGTGGGTGGACCGTTCGGTCGACCCCGCAATCATCGGCATCACCGAATACGCCGCCGACCAGCTCGGCGAACTGGTGTTCGTGGACATGCCCGAACCCGGCTCCCGCGTGGAGGCCGGTGACGAAGTGGTGGAGCTGGAATCCTCCAAGGCCGTCCAGCCGCTCATCAGCCCCGTGGCCGGCACCGTCCGGTACGTCAATCATGACGTGGCCGACGATCCATCCGTCGTCAACGGCGACCCGTACGGCGAAGGCTGGATACTGAAGATCGAGCTCGATGATGACGAGCCCGAGCTGCTGAGCGCCGACGAATACGCCAAGATCGTCAAGTAGCGTCGTCCGCATCCCCGCGTTGGAGATCCGCCACCGCGCAGCCAACGCCCTCGAACCCGTTTCGTGGGGCCGGCTCCCCGGGCGGGGAGGTCGTGACATGACCGGTGGGTCTGACGCGGGACGCCGGACGCTGGCAGTAGCTACACCGCAATGACCAAACTGGTGATTTAAGGGTTTTCCCTGAGCCTTCTCATAAGCCCCATGTCCTACTATGGGGCTTATGAGAAGCCCACGTGAGGATTTTGAAGCGGCCGACCGACGGCTAAGGCATCAGGCGCAGCCCGATTTCGACGACATGCCCACCGTGCCCATTCCCGCGCGCAAGGCCGTCACCACCTTCGATGCCGCGTCCAAGCGCGAGCGCATCGAATTCAAACCGTTCACCACACGTCTCATCCGTCGCACGATCACCGGAGTGTTCGGCGCCTGGTCCCGCATCTCCACCGCCGTGGTGCGTCACCTCGGCTGGTATCCGCGTGTCGAGCCATATGTCGGCTACGGCACCGGCGACTACTCGCGGCTCATCTGCCGCACGGTATACGCCCCCGAACGCGCACAGTCCGGCGTGCTGAGCCGTGGCATCCGTGGGATGCTCGCGGTGCCGGCCCCGCGCACGCATGTTCAGGCGAGCATCGACGGCGTGCCGCTCAACACCGTGCAAGTGGGCGTTTCCGAAACCTATGACAAGGTCGATTCATCGCAGATCCGGAGCGTGGAATACGCCGTCTCCGACTCGGCGGGCTATCTCGACCTGGTGGCCGAGCACCGACTGACCCCCGGCATCCACCGGGTCTTCTACACGGTGGGCCGGCGCAAGCCCGTGGGCGCGAACCTGTACACCATCCCGGCCAGTGCCAAGGTGGGCATCATCTCCGACGTGGACGACACCATCATGATCACCCAGGCGCCGGTGTTCTGGAAGGCCGCCTACAACCTGCTGTTCCTCGATCCCAAGAAAAAGGCCTCCGTTCCGGGCATGAGCGTGCTGTTTGCCCGTATCGCCGACCTGTTCCCGGGCGCGCCGTTCTTCTACCTGTCGACCTCGCCGTGGAACGTGGAGAGCTCGATCCGCCACTTCATCACCGACCACGGCTTCCCGGAAGGGCCGCTGCTGTTGCGTGACCTCGACCCCCGGCCCAAGACCTTCGTGCCCACTGGTCCCCAGCACAAGCTCGAGTTCGCCGAGCAGCTCATGGCCGACTTCCCGGACATGAAGTTCATCCTCGTGGGCGACGACGGTCAGAAGGACCCCACCACGTATGCCACCATCGTCCGCCGGTATCCCGGTCGCGTGCTGGCGATTGCCATCCGCCAGCTGAGCCCGCGCGAGACCCCCGGACTGGCTTCGGTGGCCGGCATGACCTCCACCCAGCCGATTCCGGTCACGGATGTGCCGGTCTTCACCGGGACCACGGGGGCGAATCTGCTCAAAACGATGATTCCGTATCTCAAGACGCATCTGGAACAGTGAGCGTTCGGCCGCCCATCGGCTGATCATCGGCCACCCATCGGCCACCCATCGGCCGCACGGATGGCCCGCGATGCCGGGAGCCACGCCTATAATCGCCTCCATGACTGAAAGCATGAACGAGACGGCCGCGATGCCGCCGGTGGCCAAACGCGAGCCCACACGCCGGGAATTCCACGGCGATGTGTTCGAGGACGATTACGAGTGGATGCGTGACAAGGAGTCCGCGGCGGTCCAGGACTACGTGGCCGCGGAGAACCGCTACTGCGACCGGCGCATGGCGCATTTGGAGGGCTTCCGGCACATGCTGTTCGAGGAGCTCAAGGCGCATGTGGAGGAGACCGACATGTCGGTGCCCACGCGCGTGAACGATTATTGGTATTTCACCCGCACCCAACAGGGCAAGCAGTACGGCGTGCAATGCCGCATGCCCGTGCGCGGCGCCGACGATTGGGACCCGCCCGTAGTCGATCCGCAGGGCGCGCCCGGTTCCATGCCCGGCGAGCAGATCGTCTTCGATGCGAACGTCGAATCCGAGGGGCATGACTTCTTCCGCCTCGGCGGCTTGGACCTGAGCCATGACGGCCGATGGCTGCTGTACGGCGTGGACGTGAAGGGCGACGAGCGCTACGACTTCCGCATCCGAGACCTCGCATCCCGCACCGAGGACGGCGGTCCGGTCGAGCTGCCCGAGCGGTTCGACGGTATCGGTGGCGCGTCCTTCACCCCTGACGGCAAGTGGGTGTTCTGGGTCGAACTGGACGATTCCTGGCGTCCCTGCGCGATTTGGCGTCATCAGGTGGGCACGCCGACGGATGCGGACGTGTGCGTGTACCGCGAGCAGGACGAACGGTTCTGGGTGGGTGTCGGCATCAGCTTCGACGAACGCAGCATCGTCATCGGCACCGGCTCCAAAACCACCACCGAAGTGCTCATGCTGCCGGTGGCGACCCCGGAAGGCGAGTTCCAGGCGTTCATACCCCGGCAGCAGGACGTCGAATACGACGTGAGCTTCGCCTGCTTCGAAGGCGCGGGGGAATACGGCGAGGACGTGCCGCTCGCCGTCGTCTATCACAACGCCTCCAATCCGAACTTCGAGATCGACGTCATCGACATGCGCGACCATGAGCCGCCGTACCGGCTGGGCGAGGGCGTGTGCGTGGCCGCAGGCTCACCCTATGGATGCGAACACGGCGAGCCGGACCGTCCGATCACCGAGGCCTACTTCGATCCCGTCAACCCGGCCATCCTGCAGGGGGCGCACGGACTGGGCATCGAGGGCATTGGGCTGCACCGCCATTTCGTCACCTTGAGCTACCGGTCGGACGGTCAAGCGCATGTGGCGTACATGACCAAGACCGATGCCGCCGCCGATTTCCTGGCCGGACGGCCCTGGAGGTTCGTCGAACTGCTGCCGCCGCCGCTCGAGAACGACTGGGACATGGTCGCCGCCGACCGCGCCGACGAGACCGGCGACCACGGCGAGACGTTGTGGACGGGGGCCGACGGCGTGCGCCCCGCCGACCACACCTCCTCCTCGGACGGTGCCAGCGACGACCATCTGCCTGGCGAGACCCGACGGCTCTACACCATTGGCACCGGAGGCAACCCGTCCTATGACGCGCCGCGCATGCGCTACTCCTTCGCCAGCTACACCCGTCCCGGCGAGCTGCATGAGATCGACCCGATCACCGGGCGGGATACGCTGCTCAAACGAGCCACCGTCCTAGGCGACTTCGACCCGCGCGATTACATGGAGCGGCGGGTGTGGATCACCGCACGGGACGGCGAACGCATCCCGGTCTCGCTGGTGTGGCACCGGGACTTCCCCGCGCAGGATTCCCCGATGTTCATCACCGGATACGGTGCGTACGAGATTTCCTCGGACCCGGGCTTCTCGGTCTCGCGTTTGAGCATGCTCGATCGTGGCGTGCTGTACGCCGTGCCGCATATCCGCGGCGGCGGCGAAATGGGCCGTGCCTGGTACGAACAGGGACGGCGGCTCAACAAGAAGCATTCGTTCGAGGACTTCGTGGACGCCACGCGCGCGCTCGAGGAGGCCCATCTGGCCGATCCCCGGCGCACGGTGGCCAACGGCGGCTCGGCCGGAGGCCTGCTCATGGGCGCGGTGGCGAACATGGCGCCCGAATGCTACGCGGGCATCGAGGCGGATGTGCCGTTCGTGGACGCTCTCACCTCGATACTCGACCCGGACCTGCCGCTGACCGTGACCGAATGGGACGAGTGGGGCGATCCGCTGCACGACCCCGAGGTATACCGGTACATGAAGTCGTACACGCCGTATGAGAACACGCCGCTCACCGTGGTCGACGCCGCGGACTTCCCGCGCATCTTCATCACCACGTCGATGAACGACACGCGCGTGCTGTACGTCGAGCCGCTCAAATGGCTGGCCCGGCTGCAGGCCGCCGGCGTGGACGCCGTGGCCAAGATCGAGGTCGAGGCCGGTCATGGCGGCATCTCCGGACGGTACAAGCAGTGGGAGGAGGTCTCCTACGAGAACGCCTGGTGCATGGACGTGATGCATCTGGCGCGGTAGCCCTCGCGCCTCGACTCGTCGCATGTATTCCCGGCTCCGCGTGTGATAGGAGCCGGGGCGGCGTGTCCACCAGCTGAGCGGATGATAACCGGCTTGTGGGCGCGCGAGTACGCTCCAGAAGCTATGGCAAAGACATACAAAATCGCCGTCATCCCCGGCGACGGCATTGGCAAGGAAGTCACCCCGTGGGCGCAGAAGGCCTTGGAAAAGGCCGCTCAGGGCGTGGCTGATTTCGAATACGAGCACTTCGACCTGGGTGCCGAGCGCTACCTGCGCGACGGTGCCATCCTCCCCGAAGAGGAAGAGGAGCGCATCAAGGCCAACGACGCGATTCTGCTCGGCGCCGTGGGCGACCCGCGCATCAAGGCCGGCATCCTCGAACGCGGTCTGCTCCTGAAGCTCCGCTTCGATCTGGACCAGTACGTGAACCTGCGTCCTTCCAAGCTGTACAAGGGCGTGACCTCGCCGCTCGCCAACCCGGGCGACATCGACTTCGTGGTGGTGCGCGAGGGCACTGAAGGCCTGTACTGCGGCGCCGGCGGAGCGGTCCGTCGCGGCACCCCGCAGGAGGTGGCCACCGAGGTGTCCATCAACACCGCGTATGGCGTGGAACGTGTGGTGCGCTACGCGTTCAAGCTGGCCATGAAGCGCCGCAAGCATGTCACGCTCGTGCACAAGAAGAACGTGCTAATCAACGCCGGCGACATGTGGCAGCGCATCGTGGACAAGGTGGCCGAGGAATACCCGGAGGTCTCCCACGACTACCTGCACATCGACGCGACCACCATCTTCCTGGTGTCCGACCCGTCCCGCTTCGACGTGATCCTCACGGACAACCTCTTCGGCGACATCATCACCGACGAGGCCGGCGCCGTGGTGGGCGGCGTGGGCTACTCCGCCTCAGGCTGCATCAACGCCTCCGACGAGTATCCGTCCATGTTCGAGCCGATTCACGGCTCCGCACCGGACATCGCCGGGCAGAACAAGGCTAACCCGACCGCCGCCATCCTCTCCGCCGCGATGCTGCTCGAGCACCTCGGGTTCGACGATGCGGCCAAGAAGATTCACGCCGCGGTTGAGGCGGACATCGCCGAGCTCGGCTCCACGGTCCGCAGCACCGACGAGGTCGGTCGCGACATCCTCGCCCGCATCTGAGCTGAGCGTCCAAGCGGGGTCTGCGCGACGTCTGTGGAGGCCCGCACGGGTATCCACAGGGTTCAAGTGGGACGAAACGTAACATGGCGTCGTCGCTGACTTACGTTTCGTCCCGTGCAAACGACGTCGCGGGCGCCTGGGTCGATTATTTGCCGATAATGAATCCCGGGGAGTGGGTTAATGGTCTGCCACCATCCCGGGGATTGGGTTATGGTGGTGGAATGAGCGGGATAATCGGACGCGGCGAATACAAGACTCCGGGCGGCAAACTGGTGGCGGTGACCGTGGTGCTGGCGGGTCACGCCATGACGGATGTCGCCGCAGTGGATGGTGCTATAGCTGGTTACACCATGGCGGATGGCTTCGCAGCAGATGGTGCTGTGGCTGATGATGCCACGGCGAATGGGACCGCGGTTAATGGGAGCGTAGCTGATGGCACCGTAGCTGACGATGCCACAGCGAATAGCGGTGATATCGTGCGCGGTGCCGGCACCCAAGTCGGTACTCCAGTCGGTGCCGTCGTGGAATCCTGCCGCGTGGACGGCGATTTCTTTGTGGAAGCGGCGTCGGATGCCGAATCCGAGGCGCTGCTGCATGACATCGAACTGGCCTTGGCCCAAGGCCGCCCGGTTCGAGTTGCGTTGGACGCCCATCCCGATGTCCGACTGGTCGGTACCGATGCCGACGCCATCGAAACCGCCTACGCGCGCGCTCTCGCCGGACTTCACGCCGGCGGCACAGAGCAATCGGATGACTCCCGAAAGTATCGGGGTGAGTCCATCAGGCGGTCATGCAAGGAGTCGACTCGGCGCCGACAGCCTGTGCAGAAAAGAGCTTCCGTCAATCCGTCACAGGGGGATTCCTTCGCCCTTTTCGAGCGGAACTCGCCGGACGCGGTCGCCGATTCGTCACAGGGGGATTCCCCGGACGTCGCGCCGGGCCAAGCCGGGGGATTGGGGCATACCGGGGAGCTAGGCCATACCAAGGAATGCCACGCCGAGGAACTGAGTCATGCCGAGGAATACCGCGCCCGCTGGGAGTCGCTGCGGCGGAATCTCGTCGTGGTTCATGACATCCCGCGCATGCCCGCCGAACAAATGACGATTGACGAGACTTGGGCGCGCGAGGTCGCGACGGGGGAACGCCGCCCCACCCTGCGTCTGTGGGAGTGGGCAGGGCCTGCGGTGGTGATCGGACGGTTCCAGTCCGCCCCGGACGAGGTCAATCTGGACGTCGCCGAACGATACGGCTTTGATGTGGTACGGCGCTGCACCGGCGGCGGTGCGATGTTCATCGAACCCGGCAACACCATCACCTATTCCCTGTATGCGCCGCTGGATTTCGTACGGGGCGTCAGCATCGAGGAGTCGTACCGGCTGTGCGATTGGTGGCTGGTCGAATCCCTGCGCGGACTGGGACTGGACGTGCGGTTCGCCGGACTCAACGACATCGCCTCGCAATACGGCAAGATCGGCGGCGCAGCACAGCGGCGATTCCCGGTCGATACGGGTAGGGCCGGCGCGGCAGCGGTGACGGCAGACGCCGATGCCAAGGGCGCGGCCGAGGATGCCGGTGCCGGTTTCGGGCGCGGGCGCGGACGCGGCGCCGGCGCGGTGCTGCACCATGTGACCATGGCGTACGACATCGACGCGGCGAAGATGGGCGCCGTGCTCAACACCAGCCGTGAGAAGATGTCCGACAAGGCGGTGAAGTCGGCGGTCAAACGCGTCGACCCGCTCAGAAGCCAGACCGGACTGAGCCGCGAGGCGATCATCGACCATTTGCTGGCATGGTTCGCGTGACCTTGCACCGCAGGGTGAACGTCTCGGGAGAAACCAGCGACGGCGCGCTACAATATGACGGACGGCCGAAGACGGTCCTGGATCCCGGAGTGAAGGCAAGGATGGTGTAATGAGCTTGAATACGCCCAATGCGTTTGCCGACGAGGAGAACATCCTGTTGCACACGGCGCTGTTCAAGCAGGTGTCACCCACCGAAGCCGAGGAGCTGTTGCCGCATCTGCGGCGTGCGGCATACGACAAGGGCGATTACATCTTCTCCGAAGGCGACACCGACCACCGTATGTACCTGCTCGAACAGGGGCGGGTGAAACTGATTCGCACGTCGTCCGACGATCGTGTGCAGCTGCTGTCCATCCATGCGCCCGGTGAGGTGCTGGGCGAGATTCCGGTGTTCGACCCGCACGGCGGCCCGCGCACCGCCTCGGCGGTGGCTATGAGTCACGGCACCCGTGTGGCATGGCTCGAGCATGACGCCCTGTTCGCATGGCTGGACGAGCATCCCCGCGTGGCCATCGACATGCTCCAGGTCATGGCCAACCGCCAGCGCGCCAACAACGAACGGATCTCCGATCTGGTGTTCATGGACGTGCCCGCCCGTCTGGCCAAGACGTTGCTCAATCTCGGTTCGCGATTCGGCGAGCCGGTGGAGCAGGGACTCAAGGTCCCGCACGATCTGACGCAGGAGGAGCTCGCGCAGCTGGTGGGCTCGAGTCGCGAGACGGTGAACAAGGCGCTCATGGACTTCTCGAACCGTGGCTGGATCGCGCGAGACGGACGTTCCATCATCATCTTCCAGCCCGGCATGCTCATCCGGCGTTCGCGGCGATAGCCTCGCGGCATAGCGGTTTGTTTCGTCATTGTCTGAGCGGTGTTGGCTCCCTCTGATGAGATGGGCTGGCAGTGAAGCTGACTGGGGAGAGACGGATATCAGTGAGACGGATCACTAAGCCCTCCGCGACATATTCGGCGGATATTCAGCGAATCTTACGCTAGTGCGGTTCTTGTGATGATATGCCCGCGCCCGTGGTGGTGGCGGGCGGTTGGTAGGGCGGCCCCTTTAGAATGGCCGCATGCCCAAAAAGAAGTCCCTCACCGTCCATCGTGTGCTCATTCTCCTTCTGGCCTACGTCATGCTCGCCGTCTCCGGTGGCGTGGCGGCCAGCGTGTTGTTCGTGCCGGGCGTGTTCGCCGCCAACAACGCGGCCAAGGCCGTGATCCCCTCGCTCAAGGTGGAGAACGTGGACTTCGATGTGACCAGCCTGCCGCAGAAATCCATCATGTATGCGAACGACGGCAAGACCGTGATCGCCACCTTCTACAACCAGAACCGCATCGTGGTGCCGCTGAGCAAGATCTCCAAGACCATGCAGCAGGCGGTGGTGGCGCGTGAGGACCGTCGATTCTGGACCCACTCCGGCGTGGACGTGCAGGGCGTCATGCGCGCCTTCGTGCAGACCTATCTGCTCGACCGTGAACAGCAGGGCGGTTCCTCGCTCACCCAGCAGTACGTCAAGAACGTGCTGCTCATGCAGGCCATCGAGGACGACGACCCGATCGCCCAGTACCACGCCACCGAGGACACCATCGCCCGCAAGGTGCGCGAGATGCTCATCTCGGTGCAGATGGAGAAGAAGTACTCCAAGCCCGAAATCCTGCAGGGCTACCTCAACATCGCCCAGTTCGGCGTGAACACGTATGGCGTCGAGACAGCCGCGCAGCGATACTTCAGCGTTTCCGCCGCGGACCTCAACGTGGTGCAGTCGGCCACCATCGCGGCCATCACCAAGAACCCGAGCCAGTTCGACCCGCTCATCGAGGCCAACCAAAAGGCAAGCCAGAACCAGCGCGACACCGTGCTCAAGCTCATGCTCGATCAGCAGTTCATCACCCAGAAGCAGTATGACGAGGCAGTCAACACCCCGCTCAAGGACACGCTCAAGCCCCAAAGCGTCAACGTGGGTTGCCAGGACACCGGCGACTACGCCTTCTTCTGCGATTTCGTGGTTCACCGCATTCAGAACTCCAAGGAATTCGGCAAGACCCGTGCCGAACGCAGCAAGCTGCTGCAGGAGGGCGGCCTGAAGATCGTGACCACACTGGATGTGGATGCCAACGCGCAGATGATGGAGGCCGCGCGCAACGCCATCGCTCCCAACGATTCGAGCGGCATGGAGATCGCGATGGCTTCGGTCAAACCGGGCACCGGCGAGGTGCTGGGCTTCGGCCTGAACCGTTACTACGACGCCACCTCCGCGGCCGATAGCGATCCGACCAAGTCCGGCCAGAACTTCGCCGTCGATCTGGCGGACGGCGGCGGCTCCGGATGGACCATCGGCTCGTCCTGGAAACCGATTAACCTCATCGCGTGGATGGAGTCCGGCCATTCGATCAATGACAACCTCCAGACCACCACGAACTATCCGACCACCGACTTCGCCTGCGACCGATACTCCGGCGGCGCCGACTCCTGGTCCGTCCAGAACGCGTTGGGCGCCGGCACCGTGAACCCGGAAAGCCCGTTCCTCGGTCTGGTTCGCTCCCACAACACCACACAAGCCACGATGGGCACCATCATGAAGCTGTGCAAGGTGGCGGACACGGCCACCGAAGTGGGCTACCATGATGCCGCCACCGGCGAGACCATCGACAAGACCTCGCAGTTCACGCCGTCCATGATGATCGGCTCGGTCAACGTCTCCCCGCTCACCATGGCCAGCATCTACGCCGTGTACGCCTCCAACGGCGTGCAGTGCAACCCGATCGCGCTGAAGAAGGTCACCGACCGTGATGGCAACGATCTCAAGGTGCCGTCCGCCAACTGCCATCAGGCCGTGGACAAGGACATCATCCAGACGCTCGCCTACACGCTGAACCAAGGCGTGGTCAGGGCCGACGGTGCCGGCGGCACGTTCCAGCTCAACAACGGGCGCAAGTCCTTCGGTAAGACCGGTACCAGCGACGATCTCGCCATCTCCGGCGGCTCGTTCATCCCGAACCAGATCGCCACGTTCGCCGTGGCCGGCGACGCGCAGAACCCGTACTCCAACCGCATGTCGAACATGACCATCAACGGTGTGTACGCCAGCGTGTGGGATGGTTCGATGATTCCGGCGCCCGCCGTGCGCAACTTCCTGAACGCCTATGCGGACAAGAAGCAGCTGCCGATAGACAACGACTATGGAACGCCGGTCGCGAAGTACACGAGCACCGGCAAGTACTACGGCATCGGCGGCCGCGCGTACACCGTGCCGCAGCAGTCCACGAACAATAACAGCAACCAGTCCACCACACAGGGGCAGGGCCAGACTCAGACTCAGAGTCAGGGCAACCAAACCGGAGGCACCACGACGACTCCGGAAGCCAACCAGAACGGCAATCAGAACCAGACCCAGAACCAGGGCGGGCAGACCAACAGCGGTCAGTGACGGACTGCCGGGTATCGGCTGATTGGTTTGCGGACGGCTGGTTCGCGAATGGTCGGTCCATGACCATTCGGTCGCGGTTCTTCCGTAATTACGTAGTTAACGGGCGTTTGTCTCTTCAGACGGCGCCCGTTCTACAATATTGAGGGATTGCATTGAACCGGGCCGCGGGGACGGCCACGATGAAGGGGAGCGATGAGCGATACCACTCACGACGAATTGACACACGAGAATTTTGATTTCCGGGGATTCGATCTGCCGGATCTCAAGGCGGTGACTTTGAACGCGGCGAATGTGTCGGGCAAGGGACCGAAAGGCTCCGGACCGGATGGCGCCAACGGTGACACGACCGGCGGAGCCGGCAAAGCCGGCAAGAGCAAGGGCAGGAATTCGAAGAAGAGCGAGAAAGGCGGAAAGGCCGTGGCCAAGGAGAAAAACGAGAAGAACGGCGTTGACAAGAAGAGCCGTCCGGGACTGTTCACACCGATGGAGCTGCGCGGGCTCACCGTGCGCAACCGCATCTGGCTGCCGCCGATGTGCACCTATTCGGTGTTCGCGCGCGACGGCAGGCCCACGCCCTTCCACTACCAGCATTACGTCTCCCGCGCGTTCGGTGGGTTCGGCATGATCATCGCCGAGGCGACCGCCGTGGCGCCGGAGGGGCGTATCTCCCCGTGCGATACGGGTCTGTGGGAGGACGGCCAGATCGATGCATGGCGCTGGATTGTGGACGGCATCCGCGAAGCCGGCGCGGTGCCGGCCATCCAGCTCAACCACGCCGGACGCAAGGCTTCGACCGGCTGCTTCGCGTTGGGGTACGAAGGCCAGAGCGTGCCTGAGGAGGCGGGCGGCTGGCCCACGGTGGCGCCTTCGCCGATTGCGTTCGGCGGGCTGGCCACGCCTCGTGCCCTGTCCGTGGACGAGATCCATGGCATTGTCGGAGCCTTCGCCGCGGCCGCCGGCCGTGCGGTGACGGCCGGATTCCAGGCCATCCAGATCCATGCGGCCCATGGATACCTGATTTCCCAGTTCCTCGACCCGCTGTGCAACGAGCGCGACGACGAATATGGCGGCGGTCTGACCGGCCGCTCCCGCTTCCTCATCGAAGTGGTGGACGCCGTGCGCGGTGTGGTGCCGGAGGATATGCCGGTGCTGGTGCGCGTCTCTGCGACCGACTGGGCCGCAGGCGGTTGGGATCTCGACCAGACGATCGCACTGGCCAAGGTGCTCAAGAACCATGGCGTCGATCTGGTGGACGTCTCCACCGGTGGCATCGTGGCGGGTGTGTCCATTCCGGTCAAGCCCGAGTATCAGGTGCCGTTCTCGGAGCAGGTGCGACTCAAGGCCGAGGTGCCGGTCACCGCGGTGGGGCTCATCACCAAGCCGAAGGAAGCGGCCAAAGTGCTCTCGCGCGGCAAGGCGGATGCCGTGGAGATTGGCCGCGCCGGCCTGCGCGACCCGTTCTGGCCGTTGCGCGCCGCCAACAAGCTGGGCGTGCCCGTCACCGAGGCCCCGTATGCGCCGCAATACGTGCGCGGCGCGTTCTGAGTGGTGTTGGTGATGGAAGTGAGTGCGTAGCGATAGGGCTCTTTTGGCGCTTCATCGTGGAGCGTAGATAGTTGAGGGGAGTTACGGGTGTTGGCCCGTGGCTCCCCTCAGTCAGCTTTGCTGACGGCTTCCCTCAGGGAAGGGAGCCGCTGTGTGGGGAGGCTTGTCTTTGTCCGTCGGGTCTCCTCGGGGAGAGAGCCGCTCTGTCTTATGCGTCTACACCGACGGCGTCGGATACGTGCTCGAAGCCGTCGCGGCGCAGAAGCTGCGCGAGGCCGCGCTTCAGTACCGTGATCTGCTGCGGGCCGCGGTACATCAGCGAGCTGATGAACATGACCAGATCCGCACCGGCGCGAATCTTGGCGTAGGCCTGCTCCGGGGTGAAGACGCCGCCGATGCCGGCGATCGCGAACCGGTCGCCGAATTCGTGGCGCACGCGACGGACCAATTCGGTGCTTGCCGTCGAGCACGGTCCGCCGGAGAGTCCGCCCTCCCAATCGCGCGGAATCTCGAGGCCCGTGCGGTCCTTCTGCAGATTGGCTAGGGACACGCCCTGCACATTGTGCTCGGCGAGCACGTCAAGCAGCTCACGATATTCCGGCCACGGCTTGTTGAGCGGCATCTTGACCAGCGTAGGCTGCGGACGATCGATCTTGTCCAATGCGGTGAACAGGCGGTCCAGATTCTCCGGGCTGGCCGTGAACGGCTCGCCGACATGCGTGTTCGGGCAGGAGACGTTCACCTCCACCATCGCGGTGCGGCCGGCAGCCCGGCGCATGGAGATGCAGTAGTCCTCAATGCCCTCGTCCAGGTCGCCGCACAGCTCATCGTTGGTGCGCGCGATGGAGACGGACACCTGCATCTGCCGGGCCTGCGTCCAAGCCTGCTCGGCGCGGGCGATGACCTTGTCGGAACCGATGTTGGCGAGTCCGACATGCACCATCATCGAATCGTATTCGGGCAGACGATGGAACCACGGCTTGGGGTTGCCGGGGCAGGGGCGCGACGTGGTCGACCCCACGGTCTCGAAGCCGAAGCCCGCGTTATCCAGCAGCACCGGCATCTCGCAGTTCTTGTCCAATCCCGCCGACAGGCCGAACGGATTGGTGAAGTCAACGCCCATCACCTGCGTCTCGAGAATCGGGTCGGTGTAGTCGAGCATCGTGCGCTCGGCCCACAGCAGCGGCGGCATGTGCTTGACCACGCTGCAGAACGTGATCATCTGGTCATGCGCCTCGTCGGGGCGGTGGTTGAACACGAAGTTCGGCTTGATGATGTGCTTGTAGCCGAAGGTGAAGAGGTCCGTGGTGGCTTTGTTGACGGCATCATGCCAGAAACTTTGCGAAACGTAGGTCATGCTTCCATTGTCTCACGGGCCCGTCGCCCTCGGTAGGGGTGGGGCCGTCAGATGGGCGGAGGCAAGGGCGCGCACAATGCCGCCGCGTCCATGAGAAGCGTGGAACAGTGCGGCGGATTGTTCGGCGGCCTCCGGGAATGCCGACGCGCCCGTGAGAAGCATGGACCGTCGGTCGGGTGGAGTCTAAGGCGGACGCTCGTCATGTCACTTTGTGCGGTTTCCTGCTTGGTCCTTCTGCGTGCCTGCAGCGCCTGCATATCCTCGTCGCCGGGGTGTCGCCCACTTCGTCTTCATCGCCCCAAACATGCGTGCCCGTTGCGCCCTCGTCGCCGGGGCGTCAGGGCGTCGGGCGGCACAGGAGGGTCGTGAGAAGACGCATGACGACGGCCGACTGCCGAACCGACAACGACCGGGCCGATACGTAGTTTCGCGACCGCGAATGTGAGATTTTGCGCGGTTTGGCGGTGGTGAGGTGGCAAAACTACCGAAATGGGCGCCAAAAGCTTCATAACGTCGGAAATTTGTCCTCAAAACGCTCAGTTCGGTTTGGTTTGTGAGCTTTTGTGTGCGATAATGTTCGTATGATTTCGTCACAACGTCAGCACCTGATCCTGAGCAGGCTGCGCACGCGAGGTGCCGTGCGCATCACCGCGCTCTCGAAGGAGCTGGGGGTGTCAGCGATGACCATTCGCCGAGACATCGCCGAGCTTGCGGACAAAGGTCTGCTCAAGCGCGTCCATGGCGGTGCCGTGACCACCAGTACCTTGTTGAGCGAGCCATTGTTCTCCGTCAAGTCCCAGATGGACATCGGCCTCAAGGACGCCATCGCGCAGGAGGCCGTCCGATACGTGGCCCCTGGCGACGTGATCGCCATCGGCGGTGGCACCACGGCGTATGTCTTCGCCCAGCATCTGCTTGAATCGCAGCAGTCCAGCGGCATCACCATCCTCACCAATTCGATTCCGGTGGCCGAACTGGTCCAGGCCCTCGAATCGAAGGACGTCGAGGTGATCGTCACCGGCGGCGTGATTACCCGCTCGAATTCGCTCGTCGGGCCGATCGCGGACAAGGTCGTCGCCTCGCTGCGCGTGAACACCGTCTTCCTCGGCACCCATTCGGTGTCGATTCCCCGTGGCTTCCTCATGCCGAACTCGCTGGAGGCCGCAACCGATATGGCGATGATGGACATCGCCGATCGCACCATAGTTTTGACCGATCACACCAAGTGGAGCTGCACGTCGTTGTCGTTGTTCGCGCGCTTCGATCAGGTCGACACGGTCATCACCGACGACGGGCTCGATCCCGATTCCGCCGCCAAAACCAAGGATTTGGTCAAGGAACTCGTGCTGGCCCACCAGAGCGAGACCAATGAGGAAAGTGAGTGACACCCATGGCTGATTTCGCCAACTACACCCCTGGGGAGTATGCGAAGGAGCACATCCGCATCACGCCGACGACGCTTGCCGACGGCCGTGATTTCTTCTACCTGGACGACGACCCCGAGTACGTCTCCGGCGCCAAGACCCGCGAGCTCAAGGACCCGCGTCCGCTGGGCTACCGCTTCGCGCCGCATCTGGACGCCGACGGCAACGAAGTGCCGTACGCCGCCCCGCAGATGCGCCGCGACCCGCTGACCGGCGACTGGATTCCGATGGCGACCGCCCGCATGAACCGCCCGATCACCGCCGGCCCCGGCGCCACCGCCAAGGGCAACCCGCTGGCCGCCCGCAAGCCCGGCGACCCCTACCAGGACGGCGAGGTGCCGGACACCGACTACAACGTGGTTGTGTTCGAGAACCGTTTCCCCTCGATGGTGCGCGTGCCCGGCGAGGACGACTCCACGAAGTTCGTGAACGGCAACCAGCTGTGGGAGCAGAAGCCCGCCGCCGGCCGCTGCGAGGTCATCTGCTTCGACCCGAACGAGGATGGTTTGCCGGCCGACCTGCCGGTCTCCCGCCTGCGCACGGTGGTCGAGGCCTGGGCCTTCCGCACTGCTGAAATCTCCAAGATGGACGGTATCGAGCAGATCTTCCCGTTCGAGAACCACGGCGCTGAGATCGGCGTCTCGCTGGCCCACCCGCACGGCCAGGTCTACTGCTACCCGTTCATCGCGCCGAAGATGGAGAAGGAGCTGCAGCACACCGAGGCCTACCATGAGAAGACCGGCGGCAACCTCCTCAAGGACATCATGAACGCCGAGCTCGAGGCCGAGGAGCGCGTGATCATGCGCAACCACAGCTGGGTCGCCTACGTGCCGGCCGCCGCCCGCTGGCCTCTCGAGGTCCACGTCGCCCCGGTGCGCGACGTGCTCACCCTCGACCAGCTCAACGACGACGAGCGTTGGGACCTCGCATCGATGTACTCGCACCTGCTCAAGCGCGGCAACGCCTTCTTCGACAAGGGCGACGGCAAGGGCATGGACCTGCCGTACATCGCCGCCTGGCACCAGTCCCCGATCCACGACCCGCGCCGTGAGAACTACCGCCTGAACCTGCAGTTCTTCTCCTTCCGTCGTGCCGCCAACAAGATCAAGTACCTCGCCGGCTCCGAGTCCGGCATGGCCGCCTGGATCTCCGACACCACCCCGGAACTCATCGCCAAGCGCTTCCACGAGCTCGGCGACGTGGACATCGCCGACTGAATCCAGTTCTCTCCTCTCTCTTCTGCCCGCCTTGCGTCTGGCTCCCCTCCATGAGGGGAGCTGCCGGGCGAAGCCGGCTGAGGGGAGCCTAAGCAATTGCGTACAGAAAGAAAAACATCAATGACTGCTGTTGAATTCATCGAACCGATCTCACATCAGGCCGGTGTGGAGCAGGCCACGGCGCTGTTCGCCAAGACCTATGGCGTCCAGCCCGAAGGCGTCTGGGCCGCTCCGGGCCGTGTGAATCTCATCGGCGAGCACACCGACTACAACGCCGGCCTCTGCCTGCCGATCGCACTGCCGCATCGCACGTTCATCGCCCTGAGCCCGCGTGAGGACACCAAGGTGCGTGTCGTCTCCGACGTCGCCCCGGACAAGGTCGCCGAAGCCGAGCTCCAAGACCTGCAGGCCCGTGGCGTGGACGGCTGGTCCGCATACCCGACCGGCGTGGCATGGGCGCTGCGCGAGGCCGGCTTCGACAAGGTCAGGGGCTTTGGCGCCGCGTTCGTCTCCTGCGTGCCGCTTGGCTCGGGTCTGAGCTCCTCCGCCGCGATGACCTGCTCCACCGCTCTGGCCCTTGACGACGTGTACGGTCTCGGCTACGGCGCATCCGACGCCGGCCGCGTGACCCTCATCAACGCCGCCATCAAGTCCGAGAACGAGATGGCCGGCGCCTCCACCGGTGGCCTCGACCAGAACGCCTCGATGCGCTGCACCGCCGGCCATGCGCTGCTGCTCGACTGCCGTCCGGAACTCACCCCGCTGGAGAACGTCTCTCAGCAGGAATTCGACCTCGACAAGTACGGCCTCGAGCTGCTCGTGGTCGACACCCAGGCCCCGCACCAGCTCAACGACGGCCAGTATGCCCAGCGCCGCGCCACCTGCGAGCAGGCCGCGAAGATCCTCGGCGTGGCCAACCTGCGCGTCACCGCCGACGGCATCTCCAAGTCCGATGATCCGTTCCAGGCGCTGAAGGAGACGCTGGACGCCCTGCCGGACGAGACCATGAAGAAGCGCGTGCGCCATGTGGTCACCGAGATTGAGCGTGTGCGCTCCTTCGTCCGCGCCTTCGCGAACGGCGACATCGAGGCTGCCGGCCGTCTGTTCAACGCCTCCCATGATTCGCTCGCTGCGGATTACGAAGTCACCGTGCCCGAGCTCGACGTGGCTGTGGCCGTGGCCCGCAAGAACGGCGCCTACGGTGCGCGTATGACGGGCGGCGGCTTCGGCGGCTCCATCATCGCGCTGGTCGACAAGGGTCGCAGCCACGAGGTCGCCCAGGCCATCGCCGACGAATTCGAAAAGCAGGGCTTCCACGCGCCGAGGGCGTTGGCCGCTGTAGCGGCTGCATCGGCGTCGCGCGAGGCGTGACGTCAATTCAGCCGAGGAGAGCCCAGTGGGCTCTCCGGCTACAGCGGCCGAGGGTGAGCCGATAGGCGAACCCGAGGTGATATTGAGTCGGCCGTAGGCCGTCCTTAATTGCAGGACTGCGGTCGCGGCATCTCACCTACGGGCAGTCCACTGGACTGTCCGTTTGACGGTTTGGCACGCGAAGCGTGACAAGAGCCGACGGCGCGTTGGACAGTCCAGTGGACTGTCCAACGACCGCGGCCGAGACAAGCCGATAGGCGAGTCGAGGTGGCATTGAGTCGGCCGTAGGCCGTCCTTAATTGCAGGACTGCGGTCGCGGCATCTCACCTACGGGCAGTCCCACTGGACTGCCCATTTGACGGTTCGGCACGCGAAGCGTGACCAAATATCGGCTTGGCTCCCCTCTATGAGGGGAGCTGTCAGCGAAGCTGACGGAGGGGAGTCGTCAGCGAAGCAAGGTGAGAAGGGAGTCCTAAGGAAATCCCGCAAGTCAACTCCATCCACCCCGCGACACGCGCGGCCCGACTTACGAAAAATCGAAAATCGTATTACGGTACCCCGTGACTTGATAATCGCATGCCTTTGGCGTTTTCCGCCTGAAGGCATGCGATTTTTTGTTGCCGACCGAGACCCGGACGTTAGGGGTGTTCGGCTTCAGCCAAAGACGCCACGCAACGGTTCGGGCCGCGGCATGCTCCGCGGGCCCGGCCCGGCGTGAGCCATGGCCAGCCGCCGGTGGCGACACAAGCGCACATGAGAGAGGTATTTCAGTTGTCCGTCGATAAGACAACCGTACGTAAGAATCAATTGATCGATGCGTCGTTCGTGCCGGACAGGCCGCATCACATCGACCATCCGCACAAGGTCATGCTCGGCCTGTACATCAGCGTGTTCCTGGGCATGCTTTCGGAGACATCCATGAACATCACCCTGCCCGACCTGATGACCGATTTCGGCGTCTCGTCCGGCACGGTGCAGTGGATGGTCGTCGGCTACATGCTCGCCATCGGCGTGGTGCTGCCGTGCGTGGGATTCCTGCTGAAGTGGGTCAAGGCCAAGACGCTGGCGCTGTTCGCGCTCACCTGCTTCCTGATCGGTGCAATCGTATGCACCTTTGCCCCGACCTTCCCGATCCTGCTCGCCGGCCGTATCGCCCAGGGCATTAGCACCGGCATCGTGCTGCCCACCATGTATGCGGCCATCATGCGCGTATTCCCGCCGCATAAGATCGGCGCGGCCAACGGCGTCGCCGGTCTGGTGATCATGTTCGCTCCGGTCATCGGTCCCACCATCGCCGGAGCGCTCATCGGCGCCCTGTCGTGGCGCGCGATTTTCGCACTGTTCGCCGTGGTCGCCGTCATCGCAATCGTGTGCACGGCGCTGTTCTTCATCACGCCGATCGAACGCACGCGGCCGTCCGTCGATGTGCTGTCCGTCATCGCGTCCGCCGTCGGCTTCGGATGCCTCGTCGCCGGCGTGAGCCTGATCAGCGACATGGGCTTCTCGCCGGTCGTGATCGGTCTGCTCGTCGTTGGTGTGCTGGTGTTGGCGTTCTACGCGCGCCGTCAGCTGACGATCGCATCGCCGTTGCTTGATCTGCACGCGTTGGGCATCGCGGCGTTCCGCGTTCCGGCCATCATGGTCAGCTGCTCGTTCGCCTGCACGTTGGCGTTCATGTACTTGGTGCCCCAGGAACTCCAGCGCGGTCTTGGGCTGAGCTCCACCGTCGCCGGTCTGCTCATGCTGCCCGGCGGCGTCGTCAACGCGATCTGCACGCTGATGGCCGGGCGTCTGTTCGACCGTCATGGCGCGAAACGACTGGTGTGGTTCGGCGTGGCGATGACCGTGATCGGTGGCGCGATGTTCTTCGCCATCGGCACGGATTCGACGATTGCGCTGTTCATCGCCGCGCACGTCATCGTGATGGTCGGCATCCCGTTCATCCAGCAGTCCGCGCAGTCGGCGGCGCTGAAATCGCTGCCCATGCACATGGCGGCGGACGGCAGCACGATCATGAACACCATGCAGCAGGTGTGCGGCGCCATCGCCACGGCTGTGGCCACATGCCTGCTCGGCCTTGGCCAGATGCGGTATGTCGCGGCGGGCGGCGACAACCCGGCCCAGGGCTTCGTGGACGGCTCCCGGTACGGGTACCTGTTCGGTCTGGCGCTGGTGGCGGTGGCCCTGCTGTTCTCGTTCCTGCTTTCGGAGCATACGGATGAGCCGAAGCTGGTGCCGGTGCACGTCGATATCGAGAAACTGGCCGCGTGACGCGCCGCGCGCCCCTCGGCAGGTGCTTCCCGATTTCCCATGATTCCCTGTAATCAGCGCTGAATGGACCATGCTACGGCATGGACATTCCGGGTGTTCGCAACGGGTGTTTCCCTATACTGGAAACACCCGTTTTTTCGTCTTCAACCTGAATCAGGAGAGCCATGAACAAGGCCATCATCACCGTCGTCGGCCAGGATACCGTCGGCATCATCGCGCGCGTGTGCACGTACCTGTCCAATCACCACGTCAACGTGCTCGACATTTCGCAGACCATCATCGACGGCTTCTTCAACATGATGATGATCGTCGACTACTCCAATGCGGACAAGGAATTCAGCGCCATGGTGGGCAACCTCGAGGATCTCGGCGACGACATCGGCGTGCGCATCCGTTGCCAGCGTGAGGAGATCTTCACCAAGATGCACCGCATCTGAACCAGCCCGCTGGCCAGGCTGGTTCACGCGAGGAAGCGGAAAGCCCGGTGTGCTTTCCACCGACGGAACCAGCCTTGTCGCCACCAACACATGGATAGTATGCCGCGTCGTAAGTTCGTTGATGATGCCATGTTTCCCCTTGTCAGAGGAACCGGGCCGCGAAGCGGGCCTGAGGGGCAGTCGATTCGTCAATGAGTTTTCCGATGCAGGGCAATAGAACCTAAGGAACACACCATGCTGAACATCATGGAGGTCCACGAGACCAATCAGATGATCGAGCAAGAGAAGCTCGACGTCCGCACCATCACGATGGGCATCTCGCTGCTTGACTGCGCGGCGTCCACCGTGGACGAGACCTGCGACAACATCTACCGCAAAATCACCACGTACGCCAAGGACCTCGTCTCCACCGGCCAGTCCATCGAACGCGACTACGGCATCCCGATCGTCAACAAGCGCATCACCGTCACCCCGATTTCATTGGTCGGCGCGAGCTCCTGCAAGACCAGCGAGGATTTCGTCAAGATCGCGCACGCGCTGGACCGCGTCGCCAAGGAGGTCGGTGTGGACCTCATCGGCGGCTACTCCGCGCTCGTCTCCAAAGCCATGACCCCGGCCGAGAAGCTGCTCATCGAGTCGCTGCCGCAGGCGCTCGCCGAGACCGACATCGTTTGCTCGTCGGTCAACGTGGGCTCCACCAAGACCGGCATCGACATGAACGCCGTCGAGCTGCTGGGCCGCATCATCAAGGACATCGCCTACAACACGCGCGACAACGACTCCTACGGTTGCGTCAAGTTCGTGGCCTTCTGCAACGTTCCGGACGACAACCCGTTCATGGCGGGCGGCTTCCACGGCGTGACCGAGGGCGACGCCGTGATCAACGTCGGCGTGTCCGGCCCGGGCGTGGTCTCCCGCGCGCTCGACGCGGCCAAGGGCAAGGACTTCGAGTTCCTGTGCGAGACCATCAAGCGCACCGCCTTCAAGATCACCCGTGTCGGTCAGCTCGTCGCCCAGGAGGCGTCGCGCAGGCTCGGCGTGCCGTTCGGCATCATCGACCTGTCGCTTGCCCCGACCCCCGCCGTAGGCGACTCGGTGGGCGAGGTGCTCGAGAAGATCGGTCTGGAGCAGGTCGGCGCCCCCGGCACTACTGCGGCACTCGCCATGCTCAACGATCAGGTCAAGAAGGGCGGCATCATGGCGTCCTCCTACGTGGGTGGCCTGTCCGGCGCGTTCATTCCCGTCTCCGAGGACAAGAACATGATCGACGCGGCGTCCTCCGGATGCCTCACCATCGAAAAGCTTGAGGCGATGACCTGCGTGTGCTCGGTGGGCCTCGACATGATCGCCATCCCCGGCGACACGTCCGCCGCCACCATCTCCGGCCTCATCGCGGACGAGGCGGCCATCGGCATGGTCAACCAGAAGACCACGGCCGTGCGCGTGATTCCCGTCTACGGCAAGGGCGTGGGCGATATGGCCAACTTCGGCGGTCTTATGGGATACGCCCCCATCATGCCGGTCAATCAGACCAGCTGCGAGGCCTTCGTGACCCGCGGCGGCCGCATCCCGGCTCCGATCCACAGCTTCAAGAACTGAGTCGTCGGGGTATCTGCGTTGCAAGGGGTACTTCTTGCCACTTGCGGACAGCTATCCGCTTTGCAAGGGGTACCCATATACGAAAACCACGGGTATGAACGTTGCAATATCAACGCCCATACCCGTGGTTTTCTCGTTGAAGTACCCCTTGCAAAGCAGATAGCTGTCCGCGGAAGTGAAAATGTACCCCTCGCAAGGCAGATAGGGCTGCGAAGGCCGTTGCGCACGGGTGTACGGAGGAGGATGCGGTCGATGTGGCCGCTTCTCCCAATTTCATGGTTCCGCAATCTGCCCGGTGCTGACGGGGTTCTTTCCTAACCCTCCGGTCCGTTGGGACGGGAATGGGGGGATGGAGGGAGCGGACCGGTGGGGCGACAGACCGCAGTCCATGCGGAAAGGCCGGGAATCAAGTAAGCGGAATGGGAATGGTGACGGCTTCCCTCACCGGCCGCCAGCGAACCCCAGCTGTCGCCATGCCTCGTAGATGGCGATGGACGCGCAGTTGGTGAGATTCAGCGAACGAAGCGACGGGCGCATCGGGAGCCTCACCTGCTCGGCCACATGCGGGCCGGCCATGATGTCCATCGGGTCCGGGATGTCACCGGGCTCCGGCCCGAACAGCAGGATGTCGGTCGGACGGTATTCGATGTCGGTGTACAACTTGGTGGCATGCGCGGTGAACGCGATGATGCGCGAATTGGGCATCGACTCCACCAGATTCTCAAAGTTCGGGTGCAGCACCACATGCGCCATGTCGTGATAGTCGAGCCCGGCGCGGCGCAGCTTGGTGTCGCGCAGATTAAAACCGAGCGGCTCCACCAGATGCAGGATCGTGCCGGTCACTGCGCACAGGCGGATCGCCGAGCCGGTATTGCCGGGGATGCGCGGCGAGTAGTAGCACAGATGCGGTGTGACGGTCTCGGCGGCTGCGGCCTTCTCAGCCGACAGCATCGCGTCCACCACCGAGATCGGGTTGCCGTGCGCATCGGTCACCAGCTCGTCCGGCCCATAATTGGACTTGCGGTAGCCGTATTCGAACATCTTCTCGACTTTGGCTTCGGGGTCGGCGGCCGGGCCGACCGCCGAGTCGGCCACCTGCGCCGAAACGGTCTGGGCGCCCTCGGATGCGGGGATGTGCGGGTTCACTTCTGCCTCGTTCGTCATAGCTGCTAAGAATAAGAACGATGAACGACACGATGTGGCTTCGCTCCCGTCCGGGCGCCGGCAAGGAACCACGATGGCTGGTTGGTCGGACGCACGGCATTGCAAGGCGCCGCGGGGCATGAGGGACATCGCAGGGGGAGGGCATGTTCATGACGAGGGACACGGACGTGACTGATGACGCCGGTGCGGTGGATACCAGTGCTGCCGGATGCGTCGGTTCCACTGGGAGCGTCCGGATGCTTGGTGACATCGATGTGGTTGTCGGTGCCGCCGATGCGTCGGTCGGTGGAAGAGCCGGCGTCTGCGATATGACCGGCACCGGCGCCTCGGGCTCGGCATCGCCGCATGCCGAGCGCATCCGCCTCAGGCTCGCGGCGTGGTGGGAGGCCAACGCGCGCGACCTGCCGTGGCGTTTCGGACGGGCGACCCCGTGGGGTGTGCTTGTCTCCGAAGTGATGAGTCAGCAGACGCAGATGAGCCGCGTGGTGCCCTACTGGACCGATTGGATGGCCCGCTGGCCCGACGCTCGTGCGCTCGCCGCCGCGCCCAAAGCCGAGGTAATCACCGCGTGGGGGCGGCTTGGCTATCCGCGCCGCGCCCTGCGATTGCAGGAATGCGCGCGCGTCGTTTCCGCTGATTACGCCGACGAACTTCCACGCACCTACGACGAGTTGACCGGCCTGCCCGGCATAGGAGACTACACCGCATCCGCCGTGATGAGCTTCGCGTTCGGCAAGCGCATCGCCGTGATCGACACCAATATCCGTCGCGTGCTGAGCCGCGTGTTCCTCGGCGTCGAGTCACGCGGGGGAGCGGCAAGCCCGGCCGAACGCGCGCTCGCCAACCGTATGCTGCCCGTGGATTCTGTGGATTCCGTGGATGACGGGCCCGCCGTGACGCGGTGTGGAACCGGGAATGCCGTGGCCGGTAATAAGGGAAGCGGTATCGTCGGCCGCCGCACGGGACGGGATGACGAATCCGGCAATAGTGACACCGCACGCCGGTCGGTCATGTGGAACCAGTCGGTGATGGAACTGGGGGCGGTGGTGTGTACGGCGAAATCGCCGTTATGCGATGCCTGCCCGGTGGCTGGCGACTGTGCGTTCCTCAAGGCCGGCCGCCCCGGACTGGGGGAACGGCGCACCCGCCCGCGCCAACGGTTCCAAGGCACGGATCGGCAGGTGCGCGGACTGGTATTGGCCGCATTGCGCGGTCTGCCCGCAGGGGCCACGCTCGCTCGGGTCGATGCCGAGAAACTGTGGAAGGACCAGGTGCAGCTCGCCTCGTGCATCGCCAGTCTTGACGATGACGGTCTTGTCGAGATGACGCAGGACGGAGCGTTGCGGCTGCCGCGCTAGCTAGACTGGGAAGTTGTTATGGCTCAGGTGAACAAGCGCAGGGTCGGCAAAGCTGGTAAGGCCGGTAAACCCAGGAAGCGCAAGATCAGCAAGAAGCAGCAGGCCATCTATCGCCGCCGCCGTATCGTGGTGGGCGTGGCGCTGTTGCTGGTGCTTGCGCTCATTTCGTTCTGCGTCTACAGCCTCGGCCGCGGCATCGGTGCCATCAACACCGCGATTCACCATGACGAGGTGTATGCGGTCTCCCGCGACTCGGTGCCCACGCCCAGAAAGACCAGCAGTGTGAAGGACTGCTCGGCCAAGAACCTGTCGTTGCAGCTCTCCTCGAAGTACCAGTCCGCGGCGGTGGGCGGCAGCATGGAATTCACCGCGACCATCGTGCATGAGGGCACCGACAGTTGCTTGGTGGACGGCTCCGATGAGGGGCGCGTGCTCACCATCACTTCCGGCAACGAGACCATCTACAAGTCGGACGTATGCCCTGCGGATTCGCGCATGCTGCTCATGGCCAAGGGCGACAAGGACGTCCAGCAGATTACGTGGAACGCCGATGCGAACGCCACGCTCACCGAGTGCACCGACGAATCGACATGGCCCAGGGTCAACGCCGGCACATATGTGGCGCAGCTGAGCCTGAAGGACGCCCCGAAGGTGAAGAGCGAGCCGTTGGTGTTCACCGTCCAGTAGACGCCGGGGCCTGCGGGGCTTCGGCATGCCGCGCCGGACGCGACTCCACACCGTCCAGTAGATGACGGCCGGTGCGGCATCGTGCGGCATCGTGCGGCATCGCAGTGGCATTGTGCCGCACCGTGCACGCATCGTGCCGTGGCGGCGCTTGACGGCAACCCTGAGGCAATGTCCGGTTGTCCTTCCATACTGCTAGATTTAAGATTTTGCATACGGTGTGTCATATTGCGGGCATGCCACCGACAATGAAGCGTCCGCATAGGCATATGGTGGCCATGCCGGCGCTCCCAGGGGAATTACTCAATCTAAGCGAGCGATAAGGAACGTCCATTGGCTAACACAGCTACGACGAACACCACCACCATCACCGCACGCGCCGACCAGCATGACATCGACCTGCACAAGGCGTCGGATCGCGTGAACTTCGGTTCCATCAAGGAACCCATCGATGTGCCCTACCTGCTGGGCGTGCAGACCGACAGCTTCGACTGGCTGATCGGCAACGAGCGCTGGAAAGCGCGCGTGGCGCAGGATGAGGAGAACGGCACCAACACCGTGCCCCACGTCTCCGGCCTCGACGAGGTCTTCAACGAGATCTCCCCGATCGAGAACTTCGCCCAGACCATGTCCCTGACCTTCTCGGACCCGTACTTCGAGGAGCCGCGTCACACGGTCCAGGAGTGCAAGGAGAAGGATTACACCTACTCCGCGCCGCTGTACGTGAACGCCGAGTTCGAGAACGGCGACACCGGCGAGATCAAGTCCCAGACCGTGTTCATGGGCGACTTCCCGCTGCAGACCCCGCACGGTACCTTCATCATCGGCGGCACCGAGCGTGTCATCGTCTCCCAGCTCGTGCGTTCCCCGGGCGTGTACTTCGACCGTCAGCAGGACCGCACCTCCGACAAGGAGGTCTTCGGCGCGAAGATCATCCCGAGCCGTGGCGCATGGCTTGAGTTCGAGATCGACAAGAAGGACCAGCCGCAGGTGCGCGTGGACCGCAAGCGCAAGCAGTCCGCCATCGTCTTCCTCATGGCCATCGGCATGACCAAGCCCGAGATCCGCGAGTCCTTCAAGGATTACCCGCTGGTGCTCGACGCCCTGGACCGCGAGACCCTGGAGACCCAGGAAGAGGCCCTGGTGGATCTGTACCGCAAGATCCGCCCGGCCGACACCCCGACCCCGGAGGCCGGCAAGAACCTGCTCGACTCCTTCTACTTCAACACCAAGCGTTACGATCTGGCTCGCGTGGGCCGCTACAAGATCAACCGCAAGCTGGGTCTGGCCGCCGACTTCAACGACCGCTCCCTGCACCGCGAGGACATCATCGCCACCATCAAGTACCTGGTGGCCCTGCACGACGGCGCCCAGACCTTCCCGGGCAAGCGTGACGGCCAGGACGTCGACCTGCGCGTGGACGTGGACGATATCGATCACTTCGGCAACCGTCGTATCCGTCAGGTCGGCGAGCTGATCCAGAACCAGCTGCGCACGGGCCTGTCCCGCATGGAGCGCGTGGTGCGCGAACGCATGACCACGCAGGACGCCGAGGCCATCACCCCGCAGTCCCTGATCAACATCCGTCCGGTGAACGCCACCATCAAGGAATTCTTCGGCACCTCCCAGCTCTCCCAGTTCATGGACCAGAACAACCCGCTCTCCGGTGTGACGAACAAGCGTCGTCTCTCCGCCCTGGGCCCCGGTGGTCTGTCCCGCGACCGCGCCTCCATGGAGGTGCGCGACGTGCACCCGTCCCACTTCGGCCGTATGTGCCCGATCGAGTCCCCTGAAGGCCCGAACATCGGTCTGATCGGCTCGCTGGCCACCTTCGGCCGCGTGAACCCGTTCGGCTTCATCGAGACCCCGTACCGCAAGGTCGTCAACGGCCATGTGACCGACGAGGTCGAGTACATGACCGCCGACCGCGATTTGGACCACGTCATCGCCCAGGCCAACCAGGAGCTGGACGAGAACGGCAACTTCGTGCAGAAGTCCGCCCTTGCCCGAGTGGGCGAGGAGGAGGCCGTCGATGTGCCGGTGAGCTCCGTGGACTATATGGATGTCTCACCGCGTCAGATGGTCTCGCTCGGCGCCTCCCTCATTCCGTTCCTCGAGCACGATGAGGGCCACCGTGCACTGATGGGTACCAATATGCAGCGTCAGGCCGTGCCGCTGATCGAGTCCGAGCGCCCGCTGGTGGGCACCGGCTCCGAATGGCGTGCCGCCAACGACTCCGGCGACGTCATCAAGGCCGACAAGGACGGCGTGGTCACCTACGTGTCCGCCGACCTGATTCGCGTGATGAACGACGACGGCACCACCAGCTCCTACAAGCTGGCCAAGTTCCAGCGCTCCAACCAGACCACCTGCTACAACCAGCGCCCGATCATCCACGACGGCGAGCGCGTCGAGGCCGGTTCCGTGCTGGCCGACGGCCCCGCCATCCAGAACGGCGACCTGGCCCTGGGCAAGAACCTGCTCATCGCCTTCATGCCGTGGAACGGCTACAACTACGAGGACGCCGTGATCATCTCCCAGCGCCTCGTGCAGGACGACACCCTGTCCTCCATCCACATCGAGGAGTACGAGATCGACGCCCGCGAGACCAAGCTGGGCGCCGAGGAGATCACCCGCGACCTGCCGAACGTCGGTGAGGACGCGGTGGCCAACCTGGACGAGCGCGGCATCATCCGCATCGGCGCCGAGGTCGAGGCCGGCGACATCCTGGTCGGCAAGGTCACCCCGAAGGGCGAGACCGAGCTGACCCCGGAGGAGCGTCTGCTGCGCGCCATCTTCGGCGAGAAGTCCCGCGAGGTGCGCGACACCTCGCTGCGCGTGCCCCACGGCGAGACCGGTACGGTCATCGGCGTCAAGGAGATCACCCGCGAGGATGCCGAGGAGGACGGCGACGAGCTGCCCAACGGCGTCAACCAGATGATTCGCGTGTACATCGCCCAGCACCGCAAGATCACGGTGGGCGACAAGCTTTCCGGTCGTCACGGCAACAAGGGCTGCATCTCCCGCATCCTGCCGGAGGAGGACATGCCGTTCCTCGCCGACGGTACCCCGGTGGACATCATGCTCAACCCGCTGGGCGTGCCTTCCCGAATGAACCTGGGCCAGGTGCTCGAGCTGCACTTGGGCTGGATCGCCCATTCCGGTTGGGACATCTCCCTCGACCCGAACATGGAGGCCGAGTGGAAGAAGCTTGTGCCGAACGGCGCCGAGAAGGCCGAGCCGAACACCCCGGTGGCCACCCCGGTGTTCGACGGCGTCAAGCCGGAGGTCCTCAAGGGCCTGCTGTCCACCACGCTGCCGAACCGCGACGGCGATCGTCTGGTCGGCCCCGACGGCAAGGCCACGCTGTTCGACGGCCGTACCGGCGAGCCGTACACCAAGCCGATCTCCGTGGGCTACATGTACATGCTGAAGCTCCACCACCTCGTGGACGACAAGATCCACGCCCGTTCCACCGGCCCGTACTCGATGATCACCCAGCAGCCGCTCGGTGGTAAGGCCCAGTTCGGTGGCCAGCGCTTCGGCGAGATGGAGGTGTGGGCCCTTGAGGCCTACGGCGCCGCCTACACGCTGCACGAGATGATGACCACCAAGTCCGATGACGTCGACGGCCGCGTGCGCGTCTACGGCGCCATCGTGAAGGGCGACAACCTGCCGCCGGCCGGCATCCCGGAGTCCTTCAAGGTGCTGCTGAAGGAAATGCAGTCCCTGTCCCTGAACGTCGAGGTGCTCAACGCCGAGGGCGTGGCCATCGACATGAAGGACGAAGAGGACGATCCGGCGAGCTCCACCGACGACCTCGGCTTCAACATCGGCGCCCGCCCGGACGCGGCCGCCAAGGAAGACCAGAAGGCCGAAGAGCCCGAGTACCAGTGATTCCACGGGCCGACCGCCGAAGGCCGACGCCGTCCGCCGATTCCTTTGATTAAAGGATCGGCGGCGCGTCGGCCCGGCGGTCCGGCTCCCACCCGGCGTGGAACCCACGCGAACGTGAACAAACCTTTCAAACAAGAAACGGATTAACAAGTGCTGGACGTCAACGCATTTGACAAGCTTCGCATCGGCCTGGCCACCACCGAAGACATCCGCGGCTGGAGCCACGGCGAGGTCAAGAAGCCTGAAACCATCAATTACCGCACCCTCAAGCCCGAGAAGGACGGTCTGTTCGGCGAGCAGATCTTCGGCCCGACCCGTGACTGGGAGTGCGCCTGCGGCAAGTACAAGCGTGTGCGCTTCAAGGGCATCGTCTGCGAGCGATGCGGCGTCGAGGTGACCCGCTCCCGCGTGCGTCGTGAGCGCATGGGCCACATCGAGCTGGCCGCCCCCGTGACCCACATCTGGTTCTTCAAGGGCGTGCCGAGCCGTCTGGGCTACCTGCTCAACGTCACCCCGAAGGATCTGGAGCGCGTGATCTACTTCGCCTCCTACATGGTCACCGAGGTGGATGACGAGACCCGTCACAACGATATGCCCGGCCTGCAGGACGAGTTCGATTCCGAGATCAAGCGTCTCGAGCAGCGTCGTGACGCCGATATCGAAGCCCGCGCCAAGAAGGTCGAGGAGGATCTCGCCGCCCTTGAGGAGACCGGCGAGGCCAAGGGCCCGGCTCGCGCCAAGCTGCGCAACGGCGCCGAGCGCGACATGACCGCCATCCGCACCCGCTACAACGACCAGATCGCCCGTGTGGATGCCGTCTTCGACAAGTTCAAGAAGCTCAAGCCCGGCGACATGGTCGACGACGTGGACCTGTGGCGTGAGATGCAGGACCGCTACGGCGACTACTTCGACGGCTGCATGGGTGCCGAGGCCATCAAGAAGCGCCTGCAGTCCCTCGATCTCGAGTCCATCTCCAAGGAGCTCCGCGAGGAGATCAAGGACGCTTCCGAGCAGCGTAAGACCAAGGCCCTGAAGCGCCTCAAGGTCGTCAACGCCTTCCTGACCACCGGCAACAAGCCGGAGGCCATGGTGCTCGACGTGATTCCGGTCATCCCGCCGGATCTGCGCCCGATGGTCCAGCTGGACGGTGGCCGTTTCGCGACCTCCGACCTCAACGACCTGTACCGTCGCGTGATCAACCGCAACAACCGTCTGAAGCGCCTCATCGAGCTCGGCGCCCCGGAGATCATGCTCAACAACGAGAAGCGCATGCTCCAGGAGGCCGTCGACTCCCTGTTCGACAACGGCCGTCGCGGCCGTCCGGTCACCGGCGCCTCCAACCGCCCGCTCAAGTCCCTGTCCGACATGCTCAAGGGCAAGCAGGGCCGCTTCCGTCAGAACCTGCTCGGTAAGCGAGTCGACTACTCCGGCCGTTCCGTGATCGTGGTCGGCCCGTCCCTGCGCATGCACCAGTGCGGTCTGCCCAAGCCGATGGCCCTCGAGCTGTTCAAGCCGTTCGTCATCAAGCGTCTGGTGGACATGAACTACGCGCAGAACATGAAGAGCGCCAAGCGCATGGTCGACCGTGGCGACACCGAGGTGTATGGCGTGCTCGAGGAGGTCATCTCCGAGCATCCGGTGCTCCTCAACCGTGCACCTACGCTGCACCGTCTGGGCATTCAGGCCTTCGAGCCGATCCTGGTGGAGGGCAAGGCCATCCACCTGCCGCCGCTGGCCTGCGCCGCCTTCAACGCCGACTTCGATGGCGACCAGATGGCAGTCCACCTGCCGCTGTCCGCCGAGGCCCAGGCCGAGGCCCGCTCGCTGATGATGGCCTCCGACAACATCCTGAAGCCGGCCGATGGCCACACCGTGACCATGCCGAGCCAGGACATGATTCTCGGTCTGTACTACCTGTCCACCGTCATTGAGGGCGCCAAGGGCCAGGGCCGCGTGTTCTCCTCGCTGGAGGAGGCCGAGATGGCCCTCGACCGCCACGAGATCGACATGCAGGCCAAGGTGCTCATCCGTCTGCCCGAGGACTTCACCCTGCCGAAGAACTGGGAGCCGGGCGAGGTCAAGGTGCTCGACCCGCGCGAGGGCGAGACCGACGTGGCCAAGGAGGAGCGTCTGCACGACGGCACCGTCCTGTTCGCCACCTCGTACGGCCGCATCCTGTTCAACGAGACCCTGCCCACTGACTACCCGTTTGTCAACGAGCAGGTCGCCAAGGGCCGCCTGTCCAAGATCGTCGATGACATCGCCATGCGTTACTCCACCCAGCAGGTGGCCGCCACGCTGGATGCCCTCAAGGATCTCGGCTTCACCCGCGCCCCGTGGTCCGGCGTGTCCTTCGCGTTCTCCGACGTGAACGAGCCGCCGGAGCGCGACCAGAAGATCGCCGAGTACGAGGCCAAGGCCGACAAGGTCAACGCCAACTACGAGATGGGTCTGTTGACCG
The DNA here is from genome assembly GCF_006408945.1 of Bifidobacterium sp. UTBIF-78. Taxonomy (NCBI): domain Bacteria; kingdom Bacillati; phylum Actinomycetota; class Actinomycetes; order Bifidobacteriales; family Bifidobacteriaceae; genus Bifidobacterium; species Bifidobacterium sp. UTBIF-78. Next base: position 9,761 of record NZ_JFAO01000021.1, on the reverse strand, counting down.
AGGAGGCCCGCCGCCAGGAGCTCATCGACCTGTGGACCGAGTGCACCGCCGAGGTGTCCAAGGAGGTCGAGGACAAGTTCGATCCGACCTCCAACCTGGCCATCATCGTGCAGTCCGGTGCACGAGGCAACATGATGCAGATCAACCAGATCGCAGGCATGCGTGGCCTCGTGGCCAACCCGAAGGGCGAGATCATTCCGCGTCCTGTGAAGTCCAACTACCGCGACGGCCTGTCCGTGCTGGAGTACTTCATCTCCCAGCACGGTGCGCGTAAGGGTCTGGCCGATACCGCACTGCGTACCGCAGAGTCCGGCTACCTGACCCGTCGTCTGGTGGACGTCTCCCAGGACGTGATCGTGCGCGAGGAGGACTGCGGCACCAAGCAGGGCCTGATGATTCGTGTGGCCGATCGTGACAACGACGGCAACCTCGTGCTCGTCAAGGCCGCCGACGGTGGCCCGTACTCCCGTCTGCTCGCCTCCGACGTCATCGACCCGGCCGATGGCCAGACCGTGCTGTACAAGCGCGGCGACGCCCTGTCCATGGACGTGCTCAACGACCTTGTGGCCCACGGCGTCGAAGAGGTCAAGTGCCGTTCCGTGCTGACTTGCGAGTCCAAGCGCGGCGTGTGCGCCAAGTGCTACGGCTGGTCGCTGGCCACCAACAAGCTTGTGGACGTCGGCGAGACCGTCGGTATCGTGGCCGCCCAGTCCATCGGCGAGCCTGGTACCCAGCTGACGCTGCGTTCCTTCCACTCCGGTGGTGTCGCCGCGGCTTCCGATATCACCCAGGGTCTTCCCCGTGTCACCGAGCTTTTCGAGGCTCGTACGCCTAAGGGCGAGGCCCCGATCACCGAGTTCGCCGGCACCATCAAGATTATGGAGAACGATCGCGGCCGCCAGATCATCCTGAGCCCGGACGCCGATTCCGGCGCCCCGAAGGAAGAGGGCATCATCAAGCCGATCACCTACCAGGTCTCCAAGCGCGTGCCGCTCAAGGTGGCCGACGGCGATCACATCAAGGTCGGTACCCAGCTGGTCGAGGGTTCCGTGGATCCGAAGAAGATCCTCACCATCCTCGGCAAGCGCGCCGCCCAGGTGAACATCGTGGAAGAGGTGCACACCGTGTACCGCTCCCAGGGCGTGGATATCCACGACAAGCACATCGAGGTCATCGTGCACCAGATGACCCGTCGCGTGACCATCATCGACTCCGGCGACACCGATCTGCTGCCGGGCGAGCTGGTGGACAACGCCCGCTTCCGCGAGATCAACCGCAACACGGTCAAGAACGGCGGCAAGCCCGCCGTGGGCCGTCCGGCGCTGATGGGCATCACCAAGGCCTCGCTGGCCACGGATTCCTGGCTGTCCGCCGCGTCCTTCCAGGAGACCACGCGCGTGCTCACCGAAGCCGCTCTCTCCGAGAAGGTCGACGACCTCAAGGGCCTCAAGGAGAACGTCATCATCGGTAAGCTCATTCCGGCCGGTACGGGCCTCGCCCGCTACCGCAACGCCGTGGTCGAGCCCGACAAGGCCATCCGCGACACCATCTACCCGAACTTCGGTCTGGGTGGCGATGGCGACCTTGGCGACGCAAGCTTCTCCGATGCCGACCTGTCCGACCTGAACTTCTCGAACCTCGAGTTCGGCGATCTGAAGCTCGGCGACGACTTCAACCCCGACGACTTCTACAGCGATCAGGGTGGTCAGCCCGACGGCGACGATCAGCCGCTGGTCTGATGCGGCTGGCTTGACACGCTCGGTCTGATTGGTGGATTGTCGCTTTCGGAGCGGCGGTCCACCAGTGCTGAGCCGTGATTGTTCGGTTTGATACGTGTCAGATTCGGTTGGTCAGCTGGTCATCTTGTCGGCTGATCGGCTGATTGACTGATTGGTAGGCCGTTGTCTTTCGGCGCCGATGGCTTGCCGATACCGAGCCGTGACACGTCGTGAACGTCATATATACGAAAGTGGCCCGGAACCGTTCCGTTATGGAAGGTTCCGGGCCACTTTCGTATATACAGGGCGATGCGGGGATGTCCGGGATGTCCGGGAGCCAGAGGCACCGGTACATCCGTTTCCTGAAATGCACCCGCCTTCAGGAGGCCTAGCGCAGCGCGAGGTTCGCCGCACCGATCAGACCGGCGTCCTGACCGGCCGTCGCGGCCACGATCTTGGCATGGCCGCGGTATGCGCTGCCCTCAAGGAATCGCTGGTAGTTGTAGCGGGCCGGCTCGAGCAGGATGTCGCCCACGGCCACCACGCCGCCGCCGATCACAAACAGATCGGGGTCGAGCGCCGCGGCAACGGCGGCCATCGTGCGGCCCAGCCATTCGCCGATCTTGTTGAAGGCGTACAGGCCCAGTACGTCGCCCTCCTGGGCGGCCTGGGAGACCATCGGGCCTTCGAGCTTGGTCACGTCGCCGCCGCACAATTCGAGCAGGCGGCCGGCATCCTGCGGACGGCGGCGCACCGCCGCCTTGGCGAAGTGCTCCAGCGCGCTGCCGGACGTGTAACGCTCGGCGCAACCGCGAAGGCCGCAGCCGCAGGTGTCGCCGTCCGGGACCATCGGCAGGTGGCCCAGCTCGGCGGCCATGCCGAAGGAGCCGCGGAACAGGCGTCCCTCGATGACGATAGCGCCGCCAAGGCCAGTGCCCACGGTCAGTGCCACCATGTTGGAGCTGCCCTGACCGGCGCCATGCACGTATTCGCCCCAACCGGCGCAGTTCGCGTCGTTCTCCACGACGACCGGAACGGCGTGGTCGATGAGCGCGCCCACATGCTCGGACAGATCGTAATTGATCCAGGCGGGGATGTTGGCGGCGAAGGTGAGCGTCTTGCGGTCCGCGCCCACGTTGCCGGCCGCGGAGATGCCGATGGCTTGGATGTCGGTGTGACCGGAGGCTATGGCCTCGCGGTAGATTTCGGCGATGTGCTGGTTGATGGCATTGGCGTCCATCGGCGTGGGAACACGCCAGCGCTGGACAATGGCATCGTTTTCATCGCACACGGCGGCGGCGATTTTGGTTCCTCCGATATCGATGGCGAGCGTGGTCATGGCCTCTCCTTTGATTGTCTTAGTGCGCTGCAAACACTGGAATGATAACGGTTGCTGGAGACGTTACGGCGTATTTGACGCATGTTTTGATGGAATTTGGTCATGGTTTGCGCGCTGTTGTCATAATGAGAGCGCTCACATTGGATGTGCCTTAGTTACCAAATGGCAAGCAAACGCTGTCATTGCAGCGCATCCGCGGTGGACACCCATCCCCCTGCCGGCGCAACAGTTGCAACTGTCATTGCAGCGCATCCGTGGCGGGCGCTCTAGCTGTGATGGGTCGCGATTTCGGATTACCTGAGTCCCGTGTGGCGAAGGTGATCGAGGGTGACGTTGGATATGAGCCCGTGGGTGGGTCGATAGGTCCTGCGCCTCCGCGACGCCTTTCAATATGGGACGAAACGTAAGTCAGCGACGAGGCCATGTTATGTTTCGTCCCGTTTTGGAGTGTCAAAGTGGAACGAAACGTAACACTATGTCGTGTGAAACTTACGTTTCGTCCCGTTTGGGGTTTCGTTCCGCGGTCATATCCTACGACACGCCGAGTTGCGATTTGCTCCCGTGGTCATGTAATATATCCACTCGTGCCTCACGAGAGTGAGTACCACACGGCCCCGTAGCTCAGTTGGTTAGAGCGCCGCCCTGTCACGGCGGAGGTCACCGGTTCAAGTCCGGCCGGGGTCGCCCGTCAAGGCTTCCGATGATTCGGAAGCCTTTTTTGTTATCACAGGAGCGTCAACCAAAATGCAACGACCCATCATGACTTCACGATCCTTCCTCCGCACGCCGTCTGAGGATGCTGTTCCCGGCGATGAAATCACGGCACAGGATCTGGTCGACACGCTGGAGGCCAACCGTTCGCGTTGTGTGGGCATGGCCGCGAACATGATCGGCGTGGGCAAGCGCATCATCGCGTTCGTGGACGAGGACCTTGGCGGCCGTATCACCGTGATGTTCAATCCCGTCATCACTGGTGCCGATGGCGCGTACGAGACCGAGGAGGGGTGCCTGTCGCTGACCGGTGAGCGTCGCGCTATGCGATACCGCCGTATCGAGGTCGATTACCAAGACCGGCGTTTCCGTGCTCGCCACGCGACCTTCACTGGCTTCACCGCCGAAATCATCCAGCATGAGGTCGACCACTGCAACGGCATCATCATCTGATGCGTAACGGTGAGGCACAACGGTGCCGCGTATGCCGTCGCTGGCTTCTTGGTCACTTTTGGCAGAAGTTGCGGTGAAGCAAACAGCGGAGCTGTTTGTAGGCGATGTGCGAGCCGACAGGCGAGCCAGCGGGCCGCACGTAGAGCGTGTCCATAATTGCAGGATGGACTGGCAGCAAGACTGGCTGGGAAGAGAAAAGGTTAGAGTCCTCAATAATTGCTGAGATTGGTCACTGGTGGGATATCTTGCAATTATCCGAGTGGTAAGGTCCTCTGATGAAGGGGCTGGCCCGCAGTCATCACCGTGACTGAACCCTCCCCAATAGTCTCTCTCTAATGGTGGCCGACATCGAAGCCGTCTGGGGAAAAAGGAGCCGGAATCCTCAATCATTGGTGAGATGGATCACTTGAGTCTGGAGACTGCATGGCTCGGCACCTACCGCGACACGCCGAGTGAGGATGACCGAGATGCGAGACGGTGGATAACCGGTCTGGCCGACGGTGGACAACCGTCCTGTAAGCAGGGTTGTCCACCATCGGCCGAATGAGTTATCCACATTTCGCATCCTCGGAATCATGCGGTTTTCCACTTATCCACCAATCGAATCACAGGAGTTGCAAACGTTGGCAGTATTGCCGTACAGTGAGTGGCACGGCGGAAGGAACATCCGCCGGCCAACGCTTGACGATTCGTTGTTGTGAGGTCGTTGCGGTCAATCTGCGCCGACAGTTCCGATGGTGATTCGGCGCTGACTTTTCCGAATATGGAAAGCCGAACTGCCCTATCCGGGCGTAGTCCGAACCTGTGGTGCGATGATTCGGTTTGCCGCCGGATGCCGGCAGCCGGGCTGGTGCGGGCCTTGTCACGACCCGCCGTCGCAGTGTGGGGGACGCTTCGCGGGCGGCCTGCCGGAATAGGGGACCGGCGGGCCGGGCGTCGCGGGGTGCGGGTGATACCGCAATCGTGTGATGGGGTGCTCTATTGAGGTGCTCGCTATATCGGTTCTATAGATTCGATGGTGGAACCAAGTCGGCGATGGGGGAGGCCGGATTGGATGAGGCGGGTGGAGCGGCCGTCGCGTCGGCGGTGCATTGCTTCAATGTTTGTTCGGCGGGTTGAGCGGTGCTTTTCCCGCAGAAATGTCGAATGTGCCTAAGCAATGAAAACTAAGCAATGAAAACGCATGGCCCTTACGCGCCAAAATCGGAAGAGCCGGAAACGCCGCTCAGGAGGCCAACTTGCTAAAACGCCGGCGGGCAGGTTTGTCGCGTCGGCGGACAGATCCGTCGTCCGTCTGGTCCGTCATCAGTTGGTTCCGTCGTCCGGGTCTCCGTATTGATTCGGACGTGGAATCGCGGCTTTTCCCGCCCTGGCTGTGTCTTGAGGATGGGATGTGGTCTGGGATTTCCTTAGAGGAAACCCGACCGGCTCGAATCCGAGGTTCCGAGTCATGCCGATTGTGGCGTAACGGAGCGAAACTACCCGTGTTAATCGTTGAGGCACGTTGCTCGATGCCAGTGGTGATCAGCAAAAACCGTTGGAATCATTGGTGACACGCCGTCGCTCAAACTATTAATTCAATCGTTTGACAAACATAGTTCAATGGTTTTATTATTAATGCCGTAATCCGTTGAACCACTACAGCAAAGGAGCACCCAAATGGGTCTGTGGGATGTTGACAAGGTCGAGTATGTCGGTCGCGCCAAGGGACCGAAGGAGGGCCTGGCCTTCCACTACTACGATGCCGACAAGGTTGTTGCCGGTAAGAAGATGAAGGACTGGCTGCGTTTCGGCGTCGCTTGGTGGCACACCTTCAACCAGGAGCTGGTTGATCCGTTCGGCACCGGCACTGCGCACCGTCCGTACTACAAGTACACCGATCCGATGGATCAGGCTCTGGCCAAGGTCGACTACGCCTTCGAGCTGTTCACCAAGCTCGGCGTCGAGTACTTCTGCTTCCATGACCGCGACATCGCCCCCGAGGGCGACACTCTGCGCGAGACCAACGCCAACCTCGACAAGGTCGTTGACAAGATCGAGGAGAACATGAAGGCCACCGGCGTCAAGCTGCTGTGGAACACCTCCTCCCTGTTCACCAACCCGCGCTTCGTGTCCGGCGCCGCCACCTCCCCGTTCGCCGACATCTACGCCTACGCCGGTGGCCAGCTCAAGAAGAGCCTCGAGATCGGCAAGCGTCTGGGTGCTGAGAACTACGTGTTCTGGGGCGGCCGTGAGGGCTACGAGAACCTGTGGAACACCGAGATGAAGCGCGAGACCGACCACATCGCCAAGTTCTTCCACATGTGCGCCGACTACGCCAAGGAAATCGGCTTTGACGCCCAGTTCCTGATCGAGCCGAAGCCGAAGGAGCCGACGCTGCACCAGTACGACTTCGATGCCGCCACCGCCATCGAGTTCCTGCGCAGCCACGACCTGACCGATGTCTTCAAGCTGAACCTCGAGGGCAACCACGCCAACCTGGCCGGCCACACCTACCAGCACGAGATTCGCGTGGCCCGCGAGAACGGCTTCCTTGGCTCCCTCGACGCCAACCAGGGTGACAAGCTCATCGGCTGGGACATGGATGAGTTCCCGACCGACCTCTACGAGACCGTGGCCGTGATGTGGGAGGTCCTGCAGGCCGGCTCAATCGGCCCGCGCGGTGGTCTGAACTTCGACGCCAAGCCGCGTCGTACCTCCTTCTACGCCGAGGACCTGTTCCGTTCGCACGTCGCCGGCATGGACTCCTACGCCGCCGGCCTGCTGGTCGCCGACAAGATGAACCAGGATCACTTCATCCAGGATCTCATGGAAGAGCGCTACAGCTCCTACGACTCCGGCATCGGCAAGGACATCGACGAGGGCAACGTCACGCTGGCCGACCTCGAGGCCTACAGCCTTGACAAGCCGCAGTCCGAGCTCATCGCCGCCACCAAGTCCGACCACCTCGAGTCCGTCAAAGCCACGATCAACAACTACATCGTGGACGCTCTGGCCGAGGTCGAGTGACCTTAGGTCTTTTCGATTGGCCGATTGACTAGGTGATGGCTGATCGTTGATTGATGATTGGCTGATGACGGATGGGCTGATATCTGTCCATCCGTCACCAGCCGATTGTTCATCGGTCGGCTTGCGGTCGAATGGTTCGCGCGTGCGTGACGTCCCTTACCCACGCGCGGACCGCTCTGGCTGAGCTGGTCGGTTGTTTGATTATTCATTTGATTGACGTCCTACCGCCAATCAGCCTTTGGCGGGATGCGGTCCTCGGATGTATGAGGTCGCAAACCGTCGCAGGCGTGGCTGCTACCATCTGGCCGGTTTCGTGCGGTCGTTGTAGGTCGGCCATTGTAGGTCTAGGGGTTGCGGCGGCTGTCGCCGTCTTGCAAGCCCGATGAATAACTGAACAGATAACTGAATAGCGCGGATGTGCGGCATCGTTGCCCAGCGTCCGCGTAGCATTACCGTTCTTCTAACTCCTTCTCCTTTCCTTCCACCGGAAAACCCGCTTGGGCGCAGTGTCCAAGCGGGTTTTCCGGTTTTATGGCGAGGACGACGAGTGACGGGGTGGGCAGTTGCCCCGATCCAACCGGTAAGGGTTTGAATCTGATGGGGAGACAATAATCCTTGCCCCCATACCAGGATTTGGGCATTTTTGTTCAATCGGGACAAGCCTGATATGGGAAGCTCAGCATGCCGCTTCCGCAGAATGGCGTAACTTCAATGATTTGATAAGGCAGCTGTTTGCCCCGATATGAGTGTGAATCGTTTAATGCAGTAATGGGGGCAAGCCTTCTTGTCCTCGTTCTCAATAAAGACCGATTAGACACAATGGGGACATGATTTTCTGTCCCCGCATGCGTCAAAAGCCACGGATGAGGGCTACGTCCCACTGACAGAATGGTCGATGGATGATTAGGGGCTTGACCTACCGCGACTTGTACCGAAATGCGTTTGGGGGGTATCGTTGGTGTCCCGGGATGATTAGACACCGGGATTATTGGTCCTTGGCCCGCGCCAACCGTTGTGTACTGTCGCGCACCACAAGCGAGGTGGACAGAATCACACGTTTTTGGATTTTGCGTCTCTCTGTGGTATCGATGATCATGCGGGCGGCGGTGGATGCCATATCCTGCAATGGCTGACGTACGGTGGTGAGGGCGGGACCCATGTATGCGGCGGTCTGAATATCGTCAAATCCGATAACTGACAAATCTTCCGGGATACGGATTTTCAATTGCCGCGCCGCCTCATACACGCCCATGGCTTGCAGGTCGCTGCCGGCGAAAATGGCGGTGGGGCGGTTGCGTTCGTCTTCCAATAAGGCCTTTGCGCCTTCATATCCTCCTGGAGTGGTGAAGTCGCCCTCCGCAATGAGCTCGGGAGAGCTGGGGATGCCGCGCTCGGCCAGCGCCGCGGAATAACCGTCAAGACGCGCCCGAGAGCACAGCATCTCATCCGGACCGGTGATGATGCCGATGCGTTTGTGGCCAAGCTCCAGCAGATGGCGGGTGGCAATCACGCCACCCATCCAGTTGTCCGCCTGCACGGAAAGGTCGTCCAGAGCGGGGTTGCCTGAAGGGTCGAAGACGACGAACGGGATGTTGTAGGACTGGAACATCCCACGCTCCCTGTCGGTCAGGTTGGAGAACACCAGAATCGCGCCGATGGGTTGACGCTCGATGATGCCCTCGATCCATGAAGGGTCCGGATGCTGCCGGTCGCCGCTTTCCGCCACCATGACGTTGATGTCGTGTGGCTTGGCTTCGCGAATGATGCCGCGCAGCACCTCCAAGGCCCAGATGGTTTCGAAATCCTTGAACACCACCTCAATGGTTCGTTGTCTGCGGGTTGGAGATACTCGGCGGACGTATCCGCTTTCCTTAAGCACCTTGTCGATGGCCTGTCTGGCGGTCTCCGAGATATCGCCCTTGCCATTGAGCGCTTTGGAGACCGTGGCTAGAGAATAGCCAGTCTGCTTGGCAATGTCCGAAAGCTTGACTTTTGTGCCGTCGTTGGCTCGGTGTGGTTCGGTTGATGTCATCAGTGTCCACCTTATCGATAGAAAAAGATAACACCTAGTATATTCGAAACTTTCGTAAAGTCAAAAGTAAGCCCGTTGTTGTGCAATGATGTTATAAACGCTGTAATTTCAAGCATCCTTCGGGTTATGTTATGGAGATATGTTTCGTTTGACCGATAAATTATCTCAATCTATGATGGAGTTATCGAAAATAAGGAAGCGAGTTTTCGATAAGGTTGAAGAGGTCTGTTGGTGAGCTTTTACAACGGAGAAGTTGCGGGTGAGCCTGCGTCACATCATCAAGTCGGCGATTGTTGTGATGTATGATTTTCGAAACTTTCGTAAATCGCTTGTTGGTTATGAACAGGTCGATACAGAACAAAGGAGAAGACAATGAAGTTCAGGTCCGTAGCTGCAGCGGCACTTGCTGTGGCCGCTGTGGTTGGTATGAGCGCGTGCGGTAGCAGCAATTCCGCTGATGACAACACCATCGTGTTCTGGCACAACGCCACTTCCGGTG